>JBFMCF010000099.1 GCA_040754625.1 bacterium
CCGATAATGAAAAACATAAAACTTTCAGGCAAAAAGTTTTTCATTTTAGAGATTCTTTTTCTCATGATTCACTTATGGTTTTGCCAAATATTTTAAAATTGGCGGCTTAATTTTGCCAAACTCAAGATTTATATTTATTTTTTTTATTTTCTCTTCCGGTACTTGTAAAAATTCTTTGTCTCTCAAATCTGCTAAATGCTTTTTAATAAACTTCTCCACGGCAACAGCATTAACCATATATACGTTATCTTTATTTTCTTCCTTTACAAAATAAAATTCCTCCGTGGGACTTTTAATCCCAATCAGTAATGTATGTGACTCATTTTTCAGGCTGAATTTTATTCTATATCTTGGGACATCCAAGCCATACTGCTTCAGTCTCTGGTTCTTTTTCGTTATGTCTCTCTGGGCCGATAAAACAGCCAATTCAGAAATTATCCCGTCAATTGTTTTCTTAGATGCCGGCATTTCACAAGGGGTTATTATTTTCCAGTCTTTTTCCTTTTTCAATAAAAAGGTGGACTTATCTGACATATCCGTCAATTCCAGGGTCTCGAAATCATCCTTTATAAGATTAAATATATAAATCTTTTGTTCTTCCTCTTTATTTGTTTTTTTCTTTTCAATTAAAAAATAATAACTGATAAAACCAATAAAGATGACAAAAATCACTACCGTCGACTTAAACTGTTTCATAAACTTCTCCTTTTCCACCATATTAATCCTCCAATCCCCGCGACTAAAAAAGGAACAATAGCTAAACTGATTATAATAACCAGTTTTGACTGGTTTTTATTAAGTGCCAGCTTTTTAAAGTCCATTATTATAGGACGAATGCTTATTTTTTCAACATCCCCTGCCAGCCAGTTAATAGTATTTAAAAATAAATCTGTATTCCCCCTGCTTACAGTCATCCGGTTACTTATAAAATCTGAATCCCCAATTACCACCAATCTGCTTCCATCTGTCTTTTCTTCAAAAACGCGAGTCTCATACCTGCTTGTATCAGAATTACTTTCAGCTTTTTTCTTTTTCTCCACGGCAAGTGCCAAAGTCAATGGGCCTTTAATATCATTTTTGTCGAACTCGGGTTTTATATTGCCGAATTCTCTTTCTGCCCAGCTTTTTCCGCCTGTCTTTAATAACGGCTTCGCTTCCAGATAATCAGGTATTTTTTCCGATTTTGTAACTGTTCTTACCCCCGGCAATATAGCACTTGTTTTAACACGTATTAATTCATAGGTTATATCATGCGGTTCATACGCGGGAATAGGCGTTAACGGGTCATAAAAATATGAAACTTCCGGTTCAATAACAATATCATCTATTAACCCGACCCCCCATTTTTCAAGAATTTTATCTATTCCTTTGGCGGCAACAACCTGCGGGTCAATCATCAAAAACACCTTCCCGCCTTTTTCCAAATAGTCCTCTATTACTTTTAGTTCACGGTCCAAAAATAAATATTTCGGGCCGGGTATAACCAGGATTGTGTCTTTTTCGGATATATTGGAGTTCTTTGATAAATTAACTGATTTTACATCATAATTTTCCTTAAGAAGATAATCCTGTATTTTTGAGAGGCCGGGATCTTCCATGTCGCTTACCAAACGTTCCCCATGACCGATTAAAAAATAAACCGTCTTTTTCTTTTGACTTGTAATTTTCATAATATTGCTTGTAATTACCTGTTCTCCGTTAAATTTGGATGCCTCTCCGTGACCCATCATCCCGGAACCGAATTCATAAAGTTCTGTTTGATTAACTTGTGAATCGGATTTTCCGGATGAAAAAACAATAGATCCATATTTTGTAACTTTGAATTTGTCCGATAATGAAGGATTTTTATCTAAATCAACATTTATAACAGTTATAAATTTTGACTTGCGTATATATTGTTTCAAAATGTCATTCAAAAATTCATTTTTTGATTCGCCTTCCTTGGAAAAGATATATATATCTACTTCCTTTTCCAAATTTTTCAAAAGATTCAATGTCTGGGAAGACAAAGTAAAATTTTTGTTTGCTGTTAAATCGAACTGTTTGCTGTATCGGTATATTACCGCATTAATAATGAATATAATCCCCACTACGCTTATCGTTAATATAAAAGCATTTATTCCGTATTTAAACCTTCGGGCTTTAGAAAATTTATTTATACCGGTCATTAAAATTTACCTCCTTTTATTTCCATCTTTCTGCCTCAGTAACCTGATTGGTTAAAAATATAAATATAAAACAAAAACTTAAATAATAAAAAACATCCCCCACGTCAATTATTCCTTTTTCAAAATTTTTAAAATGCTCGGTTATTGATAATGAATTTAAAATATCTTTTAACCACTCAACAGGGACAAAGGCCGTTGCCCAACTGACCAGCCAGAGGAACAAAAGCAGTCCAAAACTTATGATTGCCGCAACGATTTGGTTTTCTGTCAGGGAAGAAGTGAATATTCCCAGTGAAATAAAAGCCGAGCCAAAAAGAAAAAGCCCTAAATATCCTGTGTAAATCGGGCCCATATCAGGTTTTCCGTATAGTTTTAAAAAAATCGGGAATTCTATTGTAAAAACCAGCATTATAAAATAAAGAGTGACAGTGGCAAAATACTTGCCAAGAATTATTTCATAATTTGTGAGCGGTGAGGTAAACAGAAGTTCATCGGTCCCTAATTTTTTTTCTTCAGCAAACAGCCTCATAGTTAAAATCGGAGATAACAAAAGCAGCACGAATCTCAAGTTGGCAAATAAAACACGGAGATTTGCCTCCTGCGTATAAAAAAGTATTACTGAAAAAAGATACCCCGCAATAACTAAAAAAATACAAGTTATTATATATGCGACCGGTGAAACAAAAAATGTTTTTATCTCTTTCTGGTATATAGGCAATATATTTTTCACTTTAATTTCCTCCATTAGATGTTTCTGTTAACTGCAGAAAAACTTCCTCTAAAGACACTCTAATCGGCCTTAATTCCATAATAACCATATTATTTTCAGCTATTAACTTAAATATCTTTTCACGCAAGTCAACTTCTAATTCGCTTTCAATCTGGAGATCGACTAACCCGTTTTCTTCTTTTAATAAATTTATTTTTTTAAGCCCCATTAATTTTTCGTTAAAAGTTTTCAATAAAACATCCCTTTCCCCTTTAACCTGTATAAATATTTTTTCCCTGCCCTGCACTCTCTTTGATAATTCTTTCTGTGTATCTATGGCAATAATTTTGCCTTTATCAATAATTAATACCCTTTCGCAAAGCTGGCTGACTTCCGGGAGAATATGAGAGCTTAAAAGTACCGTGTGTTTTTCTCCTAATTGTTTTATTAACTCTCTTATTTCAATAATCTGTTTCGGATCTAACCCGACAGTCGGCTCATCCAGTATTAATACCTTTGGATTATTAAGCAGGCTCTGGGCTAATGCGACTCTCTGACGGTATCCTTTTGACAAATGGCTGATAATCCTTTTGGAAACATCTTTTATCCGGACAGTTTCCATAACTTCTTCAATTTTATTGCTTATTTCACTATTTTCGATGTTTTTAATTTTAGCTACAAAATCCAGGTAAGAAAAAACGGACATATCTTCGTATAAAGGGGGATTTTCAGGCAGGTATCCAATCATACTCTTTACTTTCATTGAATCTTCAAACACATCATATCCTGCTATACGCACTGTGCCTGAGGTCGCCGGCAGGAAACATGCCAAAATTCTCATTGTTGTTGTCTTCCCCGCACCGTTTGGCCCTAAAAGCCCGAATATTTCTCCTTTTTCGACTTTAAAACTTATATCATCCACCGCTTTGGTAGGGCCAAAACATTTTGTTAAATTGCTGACTTCTATCATAATGCCTCCTAATAAAAATAATAAAGTTTATATTATATCAAAATTTTTTATAAAAATCAAAAAGGAGGGTTCCACCCCATACGCAGGCTTCAAGAATAATATTCAGGTTAACTTCAGCTGACATATGGGATGGAAGGGGGAAAATATAAAAATAATTTTCTATTTTTATGTAGTAATTATATATTAATGTTTATTAAAATATACTTAAAATAAAATTAAAATTCTCTAATATTCAGGGAATATTTGAATTAGATACCCGGCTTGATTTTTTACGCCGGATTGTTTAATGGGAGAGAAATAACAAAAGTGGTTCCTTTATTTGGCACGCTCTTTACATCAATTTTACCTTTATGCGCTTCAATCACCGACCTGGCAATACTTAATCCCAGGCCGAATCCCGGCTGCTGATTAAATTTTTTCAAGCGGTAAAACCTGTCAAAAATATAAGAAATCTCATTTTCCGGGATACCCGTACCGGTATCACTTATTGCCACATTAACATAATTATCCGTACTGGTTATATCAACCGATATGTTCCCGTTATGCGGCGTATACTTTATAGCGTTATCAAGAATATTCAGGAAAAGCCGTTTTAACTGGTTTTCATCTCCTGAAATAATTATTGATTTTTTTGACAAACAGCTTATACTTATATTTTTTTGCAGCGCCAGGACCTTTATATCATCTGCAATATTCTGCAGCAAACCGGCAATATCCAATCTTTTAATTTCAAGCATACCCACGTTTATTTCGAACCTGACAATAGTCAATAAATCTTCAACTATCCTGCTGATTCTGTTCACTTCTTCCAAATTGCTTTGAATAACGGATTCATATTCTTCTGTTGAACGTATTTTTTTTAAAGTAACCTCAAGTTCTCCCTTCAAAACAGCTAAAGGAGTTTTAAGTTCATGGGCAAAATCTTCAATAAACTGCCGTTGCGTGTTAAACCCATATTCAAGCCGTGCAAGCATCTGGTTAAATGTATCCGCCAGCCTTTTTATTTCATCTTTTGTGTCAGGTATGTCTATCCTTAGTTTTAAATTTTCAGTGGTTATCTGGTGTATAGTATGCACCATTTTATCAACCGGGTTTAATGCGATCTTTGCGAGAAAAGTCCCCAATACACCCGTTAAAATAACTGTAAAAGGCAGTAAAAACATCATTAACAGCCTTAACTTGCTCAAGGCCGCGTTTATTTTATTTATTTCCGCGTTTTCTATTTCTAAACGCCACTCTTCCCATGAATAATTATGCAGTTTATCAGCACTCTTAAAACCTGAATACAGCGCGGTATCAATATTTTTATACAATTTCCGGCTGAAATTATGATACAGTAAAATACTAAAAATAAATAATGTTACTGTCATTATCAGCATATACCAGAGTATAATTTTAAAACGAATAGATTTAATGAACATATTATTCTTTCAGAATGTATCCTCTTCCTCTTAATGTATGTATCATTTTGACTTTAAATCCTTCATCTATCTTGTTCCTCAGATAATTAACATATACATCAATCACATTTGTAAAAGTATCAAAATTTATGTCCCATACATGTTCTGAAATCATCGTTCTTGTAACAACCTGTCCCGCATTCCGCATAAAATATTCCAGCAAAGCAAATTCCTTTGATGTCAGGTCTATCTCTTTCCCTGACCGTGATACTTTATGTGATAATAAATCAAGAACTAAATCCCCCGCCTTAAGTTTGGTAATTTGTTCAGAATCATTTTTTCTCATTAATGCTCGGACCCGGGCCAAAAATTCTTCAAACGCAAAAGGTTTCGTCAAGTAATCGTTTGCACCCGCGTCCAGACCTTTAACCTTGTCCTCAACTCTGCTTTTTGCGGTAAGCATAATTATTGGTTTTCTGAATTTCTCTTCCCTTAATTTCCTGCATAATGAAACGCCATCCATATCAGGCAGCATTAAATCCAGCACGATTAAATCATATTCCTGGGTCGTTGCAAAAAAATGCCCTTTTTCAGCATTGTTCGCTATATCCACGGTGTATCCCTCTTCTTTTAGCCCCCGTTTAATAAATTCAGCAATTTTCTTCTCATCCTCTATAATTAAAATACGCATATTTTTATGCTCCTTAAACTAAAATATTATAACATAATCTACAAAAAAAAATGGGGGAAAACTTCCGTTTCCCCCCGCAGTAATTTGTGTGTGTAATTTGTATTTTTGGTGCCGGGAGTGGGATTTGAACCCACACGGGTTTCCCCATACGCCCCTCAAACGTACGTGTCTACCAACTCCACCACCCCGGCTTAAATGTGTCAAGTTAAATTTTTTAAAGAATGTTAATTATAACTCTAACCTGTTTTTTCGTCAACATAATTCGATTTTAATGGATGTAACCGGTCAGTTACCGGTGGAAATCAGGTAGGCGCAGGCTTTAGCCTGCGAGGAATCAAGTGAATAATAAATCTTAAAGACAACAGCAAAAAAAACCGAAGCAAAAGCCATAAAAAAAGGGAAT
>JBFMCF010000100.1 GCA_040754625.1 bacterium
TGTTGATGCCAAATAAAGAACGAGGGATTGAAATATTGAAGATGGAGTTCCGGCGTTTTCTGTATACACTGGTTTTATTGCCGGCGCAAATAATCAGGACAGGGCGAATGATAGTATATCGATTGCTTGGCTATAATTCATGGCTGAAAGATTTTTTTGCGGCCTGGGAACGAATCCGGAGAATAGCAGTTACATAAAAAGTTTAAGCGATAAGCTGAAAATAAAAGAAATAGAATCTGAAAAGGGGACAGGTGTGTCAATTTTTTATGATTTTGGTCAAAATTAGACTTAAAAAAATATTTTTCCAGTTTAACGAAACAAAAAATAAATTTTATATGGACGAATAGAGCGAAAATAAAGATTTTACATGGCTACCGATTAATTTTAAGTCGCGCTTAAAAAAACTCGCTTGTTTTAGGTCTAGTAACAAAAATATCACCTTCATCAATAAGATATTTTCCCTCATTTTTCACTGGTTTATCACAGTAGGGTACAGTACTCCAATCAAAATCATCTTTTGTTATATCAGTTGTTCGAAGATATTGAGGATTATCGTTTTCATTTTTTATAGATTTAGATGTATACCCATATTGAGGCTTGAAACACAAATTCTCTATTTTTTCTTTTTGCCATTTAGATTTTTCTTCCATCTTACGCCGCCAATTCCATTGTTAACTGTTCAATAATTTTATCAAATTTACTTCCAAAGACTTTTCTGGCTTTTCCAAAACCGCCCATCTGGTTAAAAGGAGTATCTTCAAAATCTTCCATGGTAAGCTCAACGGATTCAGCGATGTGCTCTTTCATTTTTTCAAGCCAGTTTAATTGTTCCTGTGTAAAGGAAACATTCATCGCCCTTTGTTCTGAAAGCCATCTGGAAAAGCGTTTATCCACGGTATCGGAAAAAGGTTCAAGCTCCTTCTCTTTGCCCAGCTCAAACTTTAATAGTGAAACAAAATCAGAAATTTTGTTTCTGCTTAATCCGTGCACTTTTGAAACCTCAAGCTGTTTGTATGCCTGCCATATTTTCAAAGGGGTTAAACTGTATGGCGGAGTTTTTATCTTTTCAGACAGTTCTTTTAATTCATTCCAATGCAGTTTTTTCTTCGCATTATAAAACACCTGCAAGGCATCCAGCTCATTCTTGTTTTTCTCAATAAACGCCCGGAAGGATTTAATAACATCTTTTGCCTTTTCTGCTGCCATCGGGGAATACCCTGCCGTGATAATTTCATCAACTGAAACATCATCGAGTATCTGCTCGGTTTCAGCTTTTAATTCAGGAAGCCGTTCCATAAGCTTCGCATTTCCAATAAATGGTTTTACGGCTTCAAGCATTTTCTTTTCCGCGTACTCATTAAGCTCTTTCCGGGCAGGCGTATATTCAGTTTTTCCTTTTTCTTCCTGCACCGCCTCATAAATTCTATCTTCATCTATTGCCATTATAAAATCATGAGCAAAATCAGATAATAGTTTATTGCCTGTAATTTTTTTTACCTCTGTAATTTGCTCTTCAGTAAGTTTTTTCTGCAATCTCACAAGGCGGCCGGCCATTGAGGATAATTTTTCTTTTGTAGGTTTCCCGTATCTGATTGATTTTAACAGTTTTTCAAAAGAAACAGTTGGTTTTTGCTCCAATGGCGTGGTATCGCTAAGCCCTTCCGCTTCTGTTACGCCAACAGCATCAACAATTACAAACCTTTCCTTTGCAAGCGCGTCCGGAGTGACCGCCATAAAATCATCATTGCGCATAACTCTTACGCCTCTGCCCTTCATCTGTTCAAAATAATTTCTGCTTTTCACGGAACGCATAAAGAATACTATCTCAAGGGGTTTTATATCCGTACCGGTCGCAATCATATCAACAGTTACCGCTATTCTTGGATAAAAATCATTTCTGAACTGCCTGATTAAGTTTTCAGGCTTATCGCCCTCTGTTTTATAAGTGATCTTTACCGCGAAATCATTGCCCTCATCGAACTCCTCTCTTACTATCTGCACAATTTCTTCCGCGTGATTATCATCTTTCGCGTAAATTAAAGTTTTTGGCACATGCTTCCTGCCGGAGAAAATCTCTGTTAATACTTTCTCTTTGAATGTTCTTACAATAGTCCGTATCTGGTCTTTTGAAACAACATCCCTGTCAAGCTGTTCCGGCGCGTACTGGACTTCATCATCAAGCTGTTCCCATCTTTTCTTTCTCGTCCTTTTGTCTCTTTTCTGTACCACTTCACCTTTTGGAATTACAGAACCATCCTTTGTAATCTTTGTCCTTATATCATACACGGTAAAATCAACATTCACATTATCTGTTACTGCTTCCGCATGAGAATATTCCATGACTAGATTTTTGTTAAAGAAAGCTATCGTGCTTTTTGAGGGGGTCGCGGTTAAACCAATAAGAAAAGCATCAAAATAATCAAGCACCTGTTTCCATAAATTATAAATAGAGCGATGGCATTCATCAATTATTATGAAATCAAACATTGAAACAGGGATTAAAGGATTATATTCAACAGGGGCGGGTTCCAGGCTGTAATCATCTTCAAACGCCGATTTCTCTTCGTTTAAAGGATCAAGCTGTTTTTCTCCCTTCAGCATTGAATATATTCTTTGTATTGTGGATATACAAACCCTTGGCACATCATCAATGACATTGCTCTGCAAATGCTGGACATTATAAAGCTCTGTAAACTTCCTGCCGTCTTTAGGAACAATAAAATTCTGGAATTCCTGAAGAGTTTGAAAACCAAGATTGCCTCTATCAACAAGAAAAAGGATTCTTTTTGCATCGGCATTTTTGATAAGCCTGTAACAGATATTTATCGCGGTAAAGGTTTTTCCTGAACCTGTAGCCATTTGAATCAATGCCCTTGGCTTTGACGCTTTAAAAGATTCTTCAAGATTTATAATTGCCTTTGTCTGAACAGGCCATAAATGAGGATTTTCAAGAGCGGGAAATTTTGTCAGCCGTTTACGCAGAGTTTCATTCCCTTTTCTAATCCACTCTTCAATTATTTCAGGATTATGAAAGTAAAAAACTTCTCTGCTTCTCGGCTTGGGATCCCATAAATTTGTAAACCGAGTTTCAGAACCGCTTGATTCGTATACAAAAGGCAGGGGCAAATCCACATAATTGAAGTCTTTCGGGAACCCTTTTGCGTATCTGTTTGACTGAGGCTCTTTGCCTATCAAAGGCTCCCCTTCTTTTTTTGCCTCTATAACACCCGCCGCTCTGCCGTCAACAAAAAGAACATAATCAGCTTCTCCGACTCCCATACCCATCGGGAAATATTCAACCGCAACGCCTTTTGAGGCACAGACATCCGCAGTCTTAAAATTCTGAACAGCCCAGCCTGCTTCTTCCAGCATGGGATTGACTACTTCGTGCCTGGTTTTATCTTCGGGCTTGAAATTTTCGTATAGCATTAATATTATATTTTACTCGTTTTGGCTACAATATTCTATCCATTATTTAAAATAAATGGCAAGGGGAAAATTTGTGAATTTTGTGTGAAGATTTTAATATTCTATTGATAGAATATTATGTTGTCGTAATCCACATCGTCTCCGTCGTTAGCCGGTTCATCAATGATGTTTATTTCTTTAATCGGAGCGTCATTGGATATTATGCCGATAAATATCCTGTAAGGCGCATAATCCATTGAAAGGTTTGTCCTTGCTATTATATTTCCGTTTGAATCCTTAAATTCAAGAACTGGTTTCCCACTGTCTATTACATCCAGGCCTACTGCCCTGACAGGAGAGGAGAATGTAATAACCAAATTATCATGCTGAAAATAAGTTTGCTGGGGGTCAAAAGGAAAATTGCCCACTGAAAGCGATTTATTAATGTTCCAGAAAAGACCTCCGGGCGCGATATAAAAAGGATACCCTTGAGGGTTCGAAAATACAACACCTTTTCCTTCATAATATCTTCCGTTAAAAACAGGGCCGCCGGATGTCGTATTTCCTATACAGGCTAAGGCGTCTTCGAAATCAATAACAGCCGGAAGCCCTAAAGGAACCGCTGCATTTTTAAAGGCATCGGGATTTGTATATATGTTATAATACCCGCTTCCCACTGTGCCTGTCCCCGTGCCGGTATTGGTACCACCCGTATTTCCTCCCGTAGTCCCGCCACCGGTATACGTTCCGCCTGTATTTCCGCCGTCGGTATTTGTATTAGAACTATTGTCCGGCCCCTGCGGCAGATTAATAGCTTATAATAAAAATAATGAATAATAACAAAAGACCATTGGATAGATTTTTTATATTTTTCATGTTTATTCCTCCCCAAAAAATTACGTAATGTCAAAAATCTCTTTGACATTTTATTAAAATTCCTTATCATTATCGATAAAAATCAACTTTTTAAATGCTCCCCCCTGTTTTTAAGAAAATTTTGAGGTATAATAATCATCATATTGT
>JBFMCF010000101.1 GCA_040754625.1 bacterium
ACAATATGATGATTATTATACCTCAAAATTTTCTTAAAAACAGGGGGGAGCATTTAAAAAGTTGATTTTTATCGATAATGATAAGGAATTTTAATAAAATGTCAAAGAGATTTTTGACATTACGGGATATTTTCATAAGAAGGAAGGATGGATCTTTTGTAATGATTAAAAGAAAAAATCCGCCTTATAAAAATTACTGGGCACTGCCTGGCGGGTTTGTCGATTGTTTTGAGACTGTTGAGCAGGCGGCAGTCAGGGAGGCAAAAGAAGAGACCGGTCTTAACATTAAACTGGAAAAACTTATCGGTGTTTATTCGGGCCCGAAAAGAGATCCCCGCCGTTATGTCGTCAGTATTTTATTTTCGGCAGTTGAGACCGGTGGAATTTTGGAAGGCGCCGATGACGCAAGAGAGGCAGCCGCGTTCAATAAACCGCCGAAACGAATTGCGTTCGACCATGGAAAAATGATAAAGGACGCCGGAATAAGCTGATCCATTATAAGGCTTAATCTATTATATCCCCTTCGATAGGTTTGACTATAACCTCATTTTTCATTAAGTAATTAATGCCTTTTTCAATGTCTTTTTCCATGCCGTCCACTTCCAGTACCAATTCCCCCACGAATTTCGTGACTTTTGCCCGCCGGATATTCGGAACTAAATTAAATTTTTTTGCGACAGTAAATACGACAGGCTCCTTGATTAATTTTTGCGGGAATACCAATTTAAAAATTTTTTTGACTTTTTTCGGCATATCTTCTCCTTTTTAAATTTGTTTTTTAAGAGTCTCTAAATCTAAATATTCACTTTTCCAGCACATCCAGACAGGTAGAATGAATTTTCCTGTTTGTGGCAAGTATTTCCTTGCTAAATATTGAAAACTCTTTTCCTGAAAAATCCGTGACTTTGCCGTCGGCCTCGCATACAATCAAATATCCCGCGGCGACATCCCATGGATTTAGCCGCAGTTCCCAAAACCCGTCAAATCTGCCACATGCCACATAACATAAATCCAGTGCGGCAGTGCCGTCGCGTCTTACCGCCTGGGCGGTTTTCAGAAACCTTCTAAAATAGTTTATGTTATTATTCCTGTTTGCCCTGTGGATATTATACGCGAACCCCGTTACCAATAAACTTTTCTGCAGGTCATTTATTGGTGATACCTTGATTCTTTCATTGTTCAAATACGCGCCTTTTCCCCTTTCTGCAAAAAAGAGTTCGTCTCTCATTGGTTCATAAACGGCCCCCATTATAATTTCACCCTGTTTTTCCAAAGCGATCGAAACGCAGAAGAACGGATACCCGTGGCTGAAATTTGTAGTTCCGTCAAGAGGGTCGATTATCCAGCGGTAATCATATTCTTCTTTCCCGATACTCCCGGCCTCTTCTGTAAGTATTGCGTGATCCGGATAATTTCCGCGAATGGCTTTAACAATTATTTCTTCAGCCTTCAGATCGGCATCTGTCACGATGTCTATCTCGCCCTTGTAATCTATTTTCCGGATTTTTCCGACCCTTGATTTCAAAAACTGCCCTGCATTGACGGCAATCTCTTTAATTAATGTATTATACTTTGACATAATCCATATTCTAACATATAATTTATTTATGTTTAAAAAAATTTCTTTACAGACAGGCAGCCAGGTCGATTTTATAAATATTACTGAAGAAGTAGAAAAATTTATTGCGTCGGAAAAAATTTCAAGCGGAATTATTTTAATCTTTATACCTCACACCACTGCCGGTATAACCATAAATGAACAGGCAGACCCTGATGTTACTGCCGATATACAAAACATGTTTGAAAAGATCGTTCCTTATCACGCAAATTTTCTTCATTCAGAAGGGAACTCGCCCGCTCATATCAAGTCAAGCATTATGGGTTCTTCCGTCCAGCTTATTATAGAAAAAGGGAAACCCCTGCTTGGGACATGGCAGGGAATCTTTTTCTGTGAATTTGACGGGCCGAGGCGCCGCGAAGCATGGATGAAAATAATTCCATATTAAAAGCGGTTTTACCTGCTACCCCACCAGCACCGCATCCTTTTCTTTAACGGGCACCTGCTGTTCCGCCCGGGGTTCATAATATTCATAAATCTTATTTTGATAATTTCGCAGGACAAATTTTTCGTTAATATTGGATAAAACATAGTTCGGGTTCACGGGTATCTTACCGCCTCCTCCGGGCGCATCTATTACAAAACTGGGGACAGCGTAACCACTCGTATAACCTCTTAATTTCTCGATGATATTTACACCTGTCATAACTGAGGTGCGGAAATGTTCGGTCCCCATGGCCAAGTCACATTGATAAAGATAATAAGGCCGGACCCTTATTTTTAATAATTCATGCAGTAGTTTTTTCATAACCTGAGGTCTATCGTTTATATTTCTAAGCAGGACCGTCTGGCTTCCTAAGGGTATTCCCGCGTCCGCGAGCATATTGCACGCTTTTTGGACATCAGGCGTTATTTCCTTTGGATGAGTAAAATGAATGCTTAAGTATAACGGATGGAATTTTCTTAATATTGATACCAGTTTTTCCGTGATCCTGAAAGGCAGGGTAACAGGGGCGCGCGTTCCGATTCTAAGCATTTCAACATGAGGAATGTTCCTTAAACGTGTTAATATTGACTCTAATTGGTCATCAGGCAGGAGCAACGGGTCTCCCCCTGAAATAAGGCAATCACGTATTTTTTTATTTTTTTCAATGTATGAAATTGCCGGATCAAGTTTTTTCCCTGTTGCGATATCTTCATGGGTACCGACCATTCTCCTGCGTGTGCAGTAACGGCAATAAGCGGCGCACCTGTCAGTAACTAAAAGAAGCACCCTGTCCGGGTAACGATGGACTATTCCCTGGACAGGAGAATCTTTTTCCTCACCACAAGGGTCAACCAAATCATAAGAAGAAAAATTTAATTCCTCCTGGCGGGGTATCACCTGACGGCGAATGGAACAATTTGGGTCAACCGGATCCATAAGGGACGCGAAATAAGGCGTGATTGCCATTGGCATTCTGTTATGCCCTGCCATGACCCCGGCTTCTTCAGACGGGGAAAGATTAATTACTTGTGATAACTCATTTTGCCGGACAATCCGGTTGCAAAGCTGCCATTCCCAATTATACCATTCGTTTGATGAAACGTTCTTCCATAAGCTGCACTGGTGATAATCCATTTGTCCTCCATTAGTAGAACCTGGCTCTGAGGTTAATGGTAAACCTCTCTCTCGGATATTCTCCTTATTTTATATTATTGTTTTTAATTTACTATGCCCATTCCCGTTTTTTCTGTTTAAAGCGGAACGGATTATCATGTTAAGCAATTCAGGATATTCTATCCCTGAGACTTTTGCCGAGACAGCGAATCCCGCATCTTCATCCAGGCACGGATTTGGGTTAATATCTATCACATAAGGAATATTTTCTTCAGTCAGCCGGATGTCTATCCGTGCGTAGTCACGGCAATCCATAATCCGGAATATTTTTAAAGCTACATTTCTTATTTCTTCATAAATATCATTTGACAGGTCTATCGGACAAACAGGTGTTGTTTTCTTATATTCAATGCTTTCCGTTTCCCATTTACCCATATAGCTCAAAATCGGAAATTTATTTTTTGGCATTTTTGTAAAATCTATTTCCGACATGGCTAAAACAGTTTCTTCATTTTTATTACCGATAATAGGAACGTATATTTCCCTTCCGGTAATAAACTCCTCCGCGATTGCCGGCTGTTTATACCTGGCTATTAATTCATTTACCTGCGTTATTAACTGTTTTGGGGAATTTACAACCGATTTCTGGCTGATACCCAGACTGCCGTGCTCAAGTAACGGCTTAATAATGACAGGAAATTCAATTTCTCCGATTATCGAACCGTCTGTTTTATCCAATTCCTTATAAAAAACCCTGTATTCCGGTGTGTTTATTTTATTAGAAATCATAATGCCCTTTGCAATGCTTTTGTCCAGTGTAAGCCCTAAAGTAAGCGCGCTGGAACCGGTATAAGGGAGGTTAAGCAAATCCAATATGGCGGGAATATTCATCTCTTTTGTGCTTTCGCCAAAAACACTTTCACAAAGATTAAAAACAAGATCCACTTTTTCGTCGTTAATGGCTTTTAAAAAACGCACCACATCATCACCCACGCTAATTGAAAAAACCGAGTAATCCATATCTATTAAAGCGGAATTAATAAGTTCTATCTGTTTTGAAATGTCCTGATATGGAGTCAGGTTCCCATGGCTTCCCTTACATGTGCAGGCATAATCGTAAATGACGGCAATGTTAAGTTTATTTTTTTTATCTTGTTTTTTCATTTCTTCTTCATTTAAATATCCAAACTTTTTAATTACCAATTTTCACCTGTTCTTTTGATCGCATTATCCAAAACCGAATTAATCATTTCATTGTAACTAATCCCGGCCGACCTCGCGGCTTTCGGAAAACATGAATTATCTTCAGGGTTCGGCAAAACACCCGGCAGAGGATTAAGCTCGATAACATGCGGTTCTCCCTTTTTATCAAGCCGGACATCAATGCGACACCAGTCGCGGCACCGTAAAACATTAAATGCTTTTTTGCATAAATCTTCGATTTTCTTTTTTAAACCAGGGCTTATTTTTGCCGGGCATTCAAAAATATCCAATGGTTTAACGTTTGTGTCCCATATCCATTTAGCCTCATAGGAATACATCTTATTAGCCCCCGCGGGTAATTTGTCCAATTTTATTTCCACGATGGGAAGGACACGAACACTGTCGTTATTACCCAATACCGCCGCGGTAAATTCCCTGCCGTTCAGGAACTCTTCTATTAACGCCGGCTGTTTATAGTTTTTGACAATCCGCTCAACCTGCACCTTTAGTTCCTTTTCTGTCCGGACAAGTGAACTGTTCACTATCCCTTTACTCGAACCTTCCCATACAGGTTTAACTACCGCCGGTAAAAAAATATTTTCTAATTCCTTACAAGATGTTGCAGCTAAAAATTTTGCCGTCGGAATGTTATGAAACGACAATATTTCCTTCGTTCTCTGTTTATCGAGGCAAATGCCAAGGGTTACAGGATCTGAACCGGTATATGGTATATTAAGCATATCCAAAATTGCAGGCACCTGCGCCTCGCGGCTTGCGCCGCGAAATCCCTCTGCCATGTTAAAAACTATATCTGGTTTTTCTTTAATAAACCGGTTAAACATCTTGTCATTTGCTTCTATAAGAACAACATCCCGCGGGCCGGTCCCGTTTGTTCCATTTTTTAAAGCATTTGCTACCGCATTAATAGTTTCATGGGAATCCCATTCAGCATATGTATCAGATAAATTTTTATCTTCTTTGTCAGTCTTTTTTGGCTTTTGGTTAAATACCAGCCCGATTTTTAATCTTTTATTCATTTTCTCCTTCTTCTCTTTCCGTTTTCACCTCTTTTTCTGCTTCTTCCTCAGAGACTTGATCTGTATCCTCTTCCTCTTTCAATTCCTCTTTTCTTTCTTCTTTCTTCTTTTCATCCAGGTAAACCCAGACAGCAATTTTTCCCCATTTTGGATCTACATTATAACCTATAGCCACATTACTGCCTGTTTTAATTGATTCATATGTCACCTCACTGGTTTCATATATCAAAACCTTAATATCACCAGGCATGCTTATTTTTTCTGTTTCTTTTTTTAAATTTTCAATTGTCAGCAATAAAATTTTCCCGCCATCCTCATCGTCAATAATATTTATATCTGTCACCTTGCCTGAAATAGTATCCAGAACATTTTCCTGGGTGGATATTTCTATTGTTGTTAAAAGAAATAAAATAAATAAAAAATATATTTTTCTGGAAATATTATTCATTTTTACCTGTCACTTTGTATACCTAACGCCTGTTCGGCAACAGATATCATTTCTTTCATACGAAATGGTTTTTTTAAACAACTGAACGCCCCTCTTCTGTTCGCATCCTCCGTGGAATTTGGCTCGCCATACGCCGTAATAATAATCACTTTTGTCCGGGGATTAATGTCTTTCAGCGCCTCCAGAATTTCAAACCCGCTTTTCCCCGGCAGTTTAAGGTCGGTAACAACAAGGTCATAGGAATCCTCGTTAATTAACTGGAACCCTTTCTCGCCGTCAGAGGCAATATCCACACAGCAATCCATTTTCAGAAAAATATCTTTTATGGCATCGAGCGTATTTTCCTCATCCTCAATGACAAGGACCTTTTTTCTTGAACCTTCGTTTTCTTCAAACAATATTTCCTGCTTCATATATTAGATATGTAGCAATTTCTATGCCAGAAAATCAAAAAGGGCTATTTTTTTAATAGCCCTTCGTGGAGACGGGTTTTGCCCCGCCCAACAATTCAGACCGGAAAGTCCGGCCCCGGCATTTTCACCTTACAAACTATCAAATTGATAGGTTTAGCCTTTTATATCATATTTTAATTCTCATTTTGATATTCCTGAAGTTTTCTATACAAAGTGGCCACGCCAATCCCTAAAATATTAGCCGCCTCCTCGCGATTTCCCCCGGTAAAATCAAGGGTTTTAAAAATCGCGCTTTTTTCCATTTCTTCCAGTTGTGTTCCGATAGTAAAATTAATATCCGGCTGTTTCTTCCCGTTTTGGATAGACTGCGGCAGGCAGTCCACAGTTATAATATTATTTCTGCACATAATGACTGCGTGCTCGATTGTATTTTCTAATTCCCTGACGTTGCCCGGCCATTTATAATTCTTAAATATCTGGAGTGCCCTGTCATCCACTAGTTTAATATCTTTACTATTTTCTTTTGAATATTTTTCTAAAAAATAATTTACGAGAAGCGGTATATCTTCATCTCTTTCGCGCAAGGGAGGCAGGTGAATATTTATGACATTGAGACGGTAATAGAGATCTTCCCTGAATTTTTTCTGATTTACAGCATCCAGTAAATTATGATTGGTTGCCGCAATTATCCGGGCGTCTACCTTTAATGTATTTGTCCCTCCGACTCTTTCAAAAGCACCATCCTGTAAAACACGCAGGAGTTTTACCTGCAAGTGGGGACTTATATCACCGACCTCGTCAAGGAATATTGTGCCGCTGTTGGCAAGTTCGAAACGCCCTGGTTTTTCCTTAATCGCGCCTGTAAACGCGCCTTTTTCATGCCCGAACAATTCGCTTTCTATCAAATTCTCCGGAAGTGCCGAGCAATTAATTTTTACAAGGGGTTTATCTTTTCTCGGGCTATTATAATGTATAAGCTCCGCGATAATTTCTTTACCAGTTCCGCTTTCTCCAGTAATTAAAACTGTCCCGCGCGTCGGTGCGATCTGGTAAACCACCTTTAAAATTTCTTTAAACACCCGGCTTGAACCAATCACCTGTTTTGAAATGGATTTTTCCAGGAGTTCAGCCTTTAAAGATTTATTTTCGATAATTAAGCTGTGTTGTTCCAGCGCCTTGCTTACCACCCGCCTGATGTCCTGCATCCTCAATGGTTTTGTAAGGTAATCATACGCCCCTTCCCGCATCGCCTCCACCGCGGTCTCGACGCTTCCAAACCCGGTGATAATAACGATCGTAATGTCCGGATATAATTTCTTTATCATTTTTAAAAATTTCAAGCCGTTCATCCCCGGCATCATCAAATCCGTTAGGACAAGGTCGGGTTCTTTTTCATTTATTTTTTCCAGCGCCTCTTTGCCGTTTCCCGCGGAAGAAACATTATGCCCGTCCGCGGTCAGCCCCTCAATAATGGCGTCAACCGTATTTATATCGTCATCTATCACTAAAATGTCTGGCATTATTTTCCAATCAACAATACTTCTTCAGTATGGTTACTACTTAAAACATATTTATAATTTTTTCGTTTTAATTCCTCTACATCTGGTTTATATTTCTTTAACAAATTCTCAAGCTCTTCAAGTGATGGAATACCATCTGCTCGATAAGAAACTACTAAAATGCTATCTTTAAATTTCTCAAATAATTTGTCAAAAGCAGTGTAAATCTGTTTTTTGTCAATCCAGACAGAACCATTACCTTTTAATTTTTTATGTTTTGAACTATAATCTATCATTTCAGGCCAATTAGAATAATTAACCAAACCTTCCAGAAAGTGATAAAAACCAAAGTAATCAACACCTATTCCATTCTGTGAAATATAAGGGGTGTCTATATAAACAAGGTCAAAATCCCCTTCAATATCAAATATATCCAGGTTCAATGCCTTGTTTTGCCGGTTATTAGAGAAAACCGACTGATTAGCCTCATCAATAAATTTTCTAAAATGAACTTCAAAAGGTGTATCTCATGTAACTTTATTCCCAAAATTTCTTTCCACTTCCGAAAATCTCAGATATAAATTTTTTCTATGGAAAAGATTAAATGGTCTTTTAATAATGCAGGATTGACAAAGGGCAAAAAAGGCAATGGCTTTCTTATATAAATCATCCATCAAATTTATATTTGTTACAACCATATCAATCCAGTGGTTTTCTTCATCTGTAAAATAAATATCCTTGAAGGTGTCATAGACAAACGTTGGATATTTAATTTCACTATGTCTTGCAAGTAAAAATTCAACATCTCTTTCTGAAAGCCTGACGCTATCGTTTTCAATCAATGCCAAACCAATATACCAATTAAACTTCAATAAGTCGTTATAAGTAACCTTTTTGCCCTTTTCCTTCAACATATATCCAACACTACCAGTGCCGCCAAAGGCATCAAGGGCAGTATGAAAATCCAATCCCTTTATGGCATCCCAAATCCAGTCCACTATTTTTAGCTTGCTGCCTTGAAAACGTGTTGAGGGAAATACTGGGGCATCTTCTATTAAAGATAGTTGTCGTTTTGCAATACCCACACTCATATTAATCTTATCCTATATCATTCTGATTAATTGCCCTATTTCGCATAATGTTACAAACTTAGAGGCTCTTAATGGCGACAGTTTTTCGCCGCTATTAAGAATCTGATACAGTGATAGAAAATTTTTATTTATTTTCACAATTCCAGAACTGAACCCATTTTCCTATTCTTTTCCCTTTATCTGTCATTATATACTTTTTTCATAAAGTGAGCTATGGATGAGCAAAAATTTTTCGATACGTTGGGGAAAAAGGTCTTGTTGCCTTCTTACCTGAGTTAAATCAATTGGTAATTCAATATCTTTTTTTAAGTTATTAAATAGTTTCTGTTGTTTTTCATTTAAAGGTTCTTCAAAAAATCTTAAGGCAGAGGCAACCAAATAATCTCTATCTAAATCACAAGAAATCCAACGTCTTCTTTTTGTTTCTGCAACCTCTCCAGTAGTATTTGAACCCGCAAAAATATCTACAACTAGGTCATTTTCATTGGTAAGAAAATCAACGAAAAATTCGGGCAATTTAGAGGGAAACCTAGCTGGATGTTTTTTGGCCGAAAATTCTTTACAAAGCCTTAAATATAATGAGTTGCTATCGGTATTGGGAAATTGTAGTAAGTTTGGCGGGATAGCACCGCCATTGTTTGCAGAGCCGAATCCTTTTGAAATATCATGTCCCGAAGGTCTTTTTTTAGGTTTGTAAAAAGTTTCTGGATCTTCAAGGAGTTTTTTCATTCTATCAGAATAAGGTACTAGTACATTTTTAATGTTAGCTTTTGGAAAGTCAGTTTTTGAAAACCACCAAACAGTATTAACAGAATCTTTTACTCTTATTTTTCGCTTATTAACCCATTCGATTGGTGATGGTAGTTTTGCTGGATTATGCCAAAAAAACTCTTCAGCCAAATCAAACTTACATTCATCACACATTCGAATTAAAACTCTATAATTGTAAAGTGACCGTACAGGACGGTTCTTTTTATACGCTCCACCAAGATCAAGAACGAAACTGCCAGTATCTTTCAAAACTCTATAAATAGAGTGGCCAAATTCAATTAACCAATCGACATATTCATCTTGATCTTTGTTACCATATTCTTTTTGTCTTTGTAGTGCAAATGGTGGAGAAGTTATTACTAAATCTACACTATTATCATCGAGAGATGTTAATAAATCGTGTGAATCTCCCACAAAAGCATGCCCAAATTTTGTATAATAAAGTTCAAACATTGTTAGTATTCCTTTAGCTGATATATCCAGCTTGATGTTATCTTCCAAAGTACTGTTACAGCGAAATATAATTCTATGTCTTTTTGTTTTAATTCTTCAATATCATTTATAATCCGATTTTGATCAGAACTCCCAATTATATATGCTGCCCATTGCCTTATGTCTATATTTTCTGGATTGATTTTCTTGAGCAGTTCGTTAGTTTTCCATTTCCCGTAACGTCCCAAGGCCCATGAGATACCATGGCGTTCATTTTCACTAGCTTCTTGAAAATGGTCTAAAACAATGTTTACATATTTATCACACATTTTCTTAAGAGCACGTGCAGACTCAATACGTATAGATAAACTAAGATCATTAAAAGCTGCAACTAAATGTGGGATTGTAGACTTTATATTTAATTCACCAAGTGCCCAGGCTGCACCACTTCTTATCTCTTCATGTTGATTTATATTCGTGAGTACTTTAATTAAAAGCTGTCCTGATGTTTCTGATTGTATTTCACCAAGAATTATAACAGATTCCAAACGATGTTCTAAATAATCAGAATTTAATGATTGTGCAATAAAATTGTAGCCTATTTTGTCATTTTTACGTGCTAAAGCTGCGGCAGCTTCTAATTTTACATATATATGCTCATTATCATCGTCAATACGTTCAACTAATGGATTAATATTAAGGTTCCCATCAAAAAATGAATATGCCTTTGCAGCTCCATATCTATCCGAAATAGAAGTACTTTTTAACATCTCTTGATAATACTTTTGCTGATTAATTGTTTTATGTGGTATAGAGCTATGAATTTGTACGACTGATGCTATAATTTGGTTTTTTCTTATCTTTTGACCTATAGTCACACACGGTATTAAATCAATATTTTTCTTGGATAATGCTAAAGAGATAATCCTTCCATCTGAATCTCTTTTAAATTTAATTCTGTTATCAATTTCTATTAATTTCCCATTACTATTCGCAATTGCTGATGGCCATGTTAAACGGGTTTCAAAGCCTTCCTCAGCACCTTTAGGTTTCTCTTGCATGACCTTATTGTTTTTCAAGGCCTTACGAAGATCTGATACTTTTATATATTGAACAATATTATCAGCAACCCAGTCGATTGGTTCAATACCACCTTTTTCACAGACAACTAAAGCAGTATAATCATCATCTTTTAATCCATAGTCCCAGCCGCGTGTCTCATCTGCAGATGAATGAGACATTGAAATCACAAGATTAGTTTTTGCTCGCGATTCGATTCTAACTCCAGAATTAACGCATAATATATCGGGGACTCTGACTCTTTTTATTTTAATGGTTTTCCAAATTTTATAACCTGTAGAGCCTCGTTCCAATTCAACTGACGTGTGCCCTTGATTTCTTAAATCCTTAATTACTTTTTGAGTCCCAATCGCTCCAATAGCAAGTTTTTCTAAAAAACTTTCATCTGTTTTGAATGATCTTTGTGTCATGTTTCCTTTAGGTTACTTTCGATATTCTTGTGTCCTAAACATTATAATATTATATAATCGATTTTGCAATCCATATCATGATTAATAGCATAAAATAAAAAGATAAAATAGAAAGTGAAAGTAAAAAAATAAAAAATTTTTAAAATTTGGGGGAGCATTCCTTTTGTGTAAGATTATATCATTAAGTATTTTAAATCCCAAATCTTGAAGGACAACGTTTACCACTCCAATACTGTGATAAGTGCCGGTAACCCAAATTGTAGAACCTTCTTTCAGGACACGCTGGGATTCTTTGAGCCATGTGTAATGAAAATCGAATTGATTGCTAAGTGATTTGGAATATGCCCATTTTGCCTTCAGGGTATCAAATGTATCCATATGTCCATCATTACGTTTTATGATTAATCCTGATTGATTTCCAAAATAGGGCGGGTCGGCAAAAAGCATATCAATACAACCATCGGGAATTTTTTTAAGCAGGTGCAAGGAATCGCCGTTAAAAACTTTAATTTTTTTTGCAGAATTATAATAAAATGGAATAAGTTTTTCTTCTCCATACATCGCTGGTTCTTCAGCACAAAATATTTTATCTATTTTCCTGAATACATCAGGAACTTTATATGTTATTTTATCTTTCACAAAACTACCTCCTCAACCGGCAGAAATATTCACCTTCGTCCATTTTTTCTCTCGAAATCTAATTTTGTTAAGTTTTTCCGCCACTTCATTCCGTGACAAAATTTCGCCCAGACCGCTTACTGTGATCATCGCATCTGGATAATAACCGGATAAACCCGGTAAGATAATCTTTTAGTTTGTCTTCTTTAATCCATTTTTATTAAAAATTATCATAGCATATTTTTATTTTAATTCAAGAAAATTTGAAAAATTTGGAGGATTGAAAATTCAGATTGATTTATTTTTGAAATTTGGTATCCTATATTATATATGTATAATTATCCTAAAAATTACGACTGCATTATTGTTGGTGCCGGTCATGCGGGATGTGAAGCCGCCCTTGCATGCAGCCGGATGGGTATGGAAACGCTACTTTTAACTATTAGTATTGACAGTATCGCATTGATGCCCTGTAACCCCGCTATTGGCGGTTTAGCTAAAGGTCATCTTGTAAAAGAAATTGACGCGTTAGGCGGAGAGATGGCTAAAATTACGGATAAGACAGGGATACAATTTAAAATATTGAACAAGAGCAGAGGCCCCGCGGTCCAATCCCCCCGTGCGCAGTCTGATAAGCTTGAATATCGGCTTGAAATGACGAAAATTTTAGAAAATCAGGAGAGATTGGATATCAAACAGGGATTAGTTGAAGAAATATTGGTTTCCGGGAACAGGGTAAAAGGGGTCCGGACAAATATTGATATTATATATAAATCAAAGACAGTTATTATATGCACAGGGACATTTTTAAATGGATTAGTTCACATTGGGTTAACAGCTTTTCCCGCGGGCAGGATGGTTGAATTTTCGTCAAGCGGTTTATCAAAAAGCTTAAGTAACTTAGGATTTAAATTAGGGAGATTGAAAACAGGGACTAATCCACGGCTCGATAAAAGAAGCATTGATTTCTCAAAGGCAATCCCTCAATATGGCGATATCCCCCCTATTCCTTTTTCTTATTTTACAAAAGAATTACCTCAAAAACAGGTTCCGTGTTATTTAACTTATACTAACAAAAAGACCCATAAAATAATTTTAAACAATCTTAAAAGATCCCCTCTTTATTCAGGAAAAATAAAAGGTATCGGCCCGAGGTATTGTCCATCAATAGAAGACAAGGTCGTAAGATTCAAAGATAAGGAAAGACATCAGATATTTCTTGAACCGGAAGGCAGGGAGACAATTGAGATTTATGCTAACGGAATATCAACCAGCCTTCCTTTTGATATTCAACTTAAATTTTTACGGACAATAGAAGGCCTGGAACATGCTGAAATAATACGGCCTGGCTACGCAATAGAATATGATTTTGTTTATCCCGATCAGATAAAATTAAATTTGGAAACAAAATTGATTGACGGACTATTTTTAGCGGGCCAGATAAACGGGACCTCAGGATACGAAGAAGCGGCGGCTCAAGGGTTGATGGCGGGAATTAATGCCGTATTGAAAATAAAAAAACAGAAACCTTTTATTTTAGACAGGTCAGAGGCATATCTTGGTGTCTTAATTGATGATTTGGTTACTAAAGGAATATCTGAACCGTATAGGATGTTCACATCAAGAGCTGAATATAGATTAATGTTAAGAATTGATAATAGGGACGAGAGATTAATGAATTATGGATACAAATTTGGATTGATTTCAACTGAAAATTATAGAAATTTTAACAAAAAAATGAAAAAAACCGAGGAATTAGCTGAAATATTATATAAGCTAGATAAAAAACTATATAATATCCCGGAAAAACCAGAAAACATTTCATTAATGCAATATTTAAAAAGACCGGAAATTAATTTGACATACATTTTAGGCAAAATTGATAAAAAATCAATAAACTTGGATAAATATAATTCCGATATAATTAACAGAGTAGAAATTCAGATTAAATATGAAGGATATATAAACCGGCAACTATCACAAATAGAAAAATTTAAAAATTTAGAAAGTAAATTGATACCGGATAATTTTGACTATCACAAAATAAATAGCTTTTCGCGCGAGGCAAAAGAAATGTTAATGAAGGTAAAACCGAGATCAATTGGCCAGGCGTCCAGAATAGTTGGAGTTACACCTGCCGATATAGATGTTTTAATGATTTATTTAAAGAAAAATCAAAAATGTTCCACGTGAAACATTCACCTATATAAGAAGGAGATAAATGAGTAAAAAAACAATTTTTATTACCGTTTTACTATTTTGTCATGTGTGTTGTTTTAAAATTATTTCTGCATCAAATGATACTGCATCTAATCCCACACTCTCAGATACTACAAGTAGCGGGTTAATAATGCAAATTTCTTCTGATAAAAAAAAGTATCAGCCATTTCAGCCAATAAATATAAGGATTACAATTATGAATAATACCCAAAATGAGATAATATTCAACAAAAGATTTGCGGTATTGAAGCAGCAAGGGAACGAATTAAAGAGTGATATTAATTTCAAAATAACTAAACCAAATGGTGGAGATGCTAATATTGAATTTGTATCTGATGTTGATCCATTATCTGAAACTGACTTTATAAAAATAAAACCAAAAGCAAAATATGAAAAAATATTAGATATTAATAAGTGGTATTGGAAAGAATTAGGATCGTCTGGGCCATATACATTTAAGACTATCTATCATAATGATATGTCAGGGTATCAGAAAACATCTGGTGAGGGAAACGTATTGATGGAAATGTATGCGTGGACAGGAGAAATAGAGTCAAATATAATCACATTTACTGTAGAGGAAATGAATAAAGACGAAGTGGGAAAATTAACATCCAGGTTGACTAATGAAAATATTTATTGGGGGGAACGGAGTAAGGTTGCTGAAATGCTGGGAGATTTAAAAAATGGGTGGGCATTAGATCCCTTATTAAGCAGGTTAAAAACTGGAGAAAATGAAGTGGTTAGAAATAAATCCGTTGAGGCAATTGTAAAATATGGGTCCTTTGCCATAAAAAGGCTTATAAAGCTTCTGGATAACAGTGATCCAATGACAAGGGTTTTATCTGCAAAGACTTTATGCCTATTAGGAGAAAAAAAAGGGTTAGGTGTTGTTCGCAGGGAACTTCAAAATAAAGACTGGCAGGTTGTAATGGAAGCAATGCTTGCCTTACAGTGTCTGGATAAAGAAGCAGCCATTAAAGATATTATAAAGCATGATCTCATTAATGATAAAGAAGAGGTAATTAGTTTTACAGCTATTGAAATTTTGAAGGATTTGGGTGTTAAAGTTGCCTCTAATAAGAAAACAAATAAGTGGGAAATTGTTAAATAGGGCTGAAGACTGAAGAAAAGAGGAAATAATATAAGGGTGGGCTTAACAATCGAAAACAAAAAATACCTGGAAGACGTGTTAAACAGGGGGCTCTCGCAGTTAGGACTGGAAACCAGACAGGAATGTAATGAAAAAGTATTGCTGTATATCGATGAATTGATTATATGGAGTAATAAAATTAATTTAACAGCAATAAAAATCCCGGAAGATATAGTAATAAAACATTTCATGGATTCTCTGGTGTGTTTAAAAGAAATTGAAGAAAAGGGAGCGGAGCTGCTCGATATAGGAACAGGCGCGGGATTCCCGGGTTTGCCGTTAAAAATATTTTGTCCTGATATTTCTGTCACTTTAATGGAGGCCACGGGGAAAAAAATCCGTTTTCTCGAAGAGCTGTTAAAAAAATTGGACATTGATAACGTTTCGATACTTCACGGCAGAGCGGAGGAATTAGCTAAAAAGGAAGAATTACAGGCAAAGTTTGATTTTGTGGTAGTAAGGGCAGTCGGGGAGTTAAGGCTTTTAACAAAACTTTCATTCCCTTTTCTCAAAAAAGGGGGCCGCCTCCTGGCTTTAAAAGGGTGTGTAATAGATGAAGAAATTAAAAAAAGCCAAAAGGTTTTGGAAAAAATGAACGGGGCTATTGAAAAAATAACGGATTATGAACTTATTTCAGGAAAAAAAGGGAAATTAATAAAGATAGTCAAAGGGAACACCAATGGTTGATAAAATTGCTAAAAAAGATTTAGGAATATTATTAAAAGAATCATGGGATTTTTTTTCGAAAAGGTGGGTTGTTCTTTTCCAGATAACCCTTTTTGTCTGGATCCCTGTTCTCATGGCATTCCCTTTGGCGGGATTTTTGTGGACGAGTTATTATAGTTTACAAAAGAACAACCCCGAATTATTGTTTTCATTTAAAGTCATCCTTGCCGGCGGAATATTGTTTTTTACTCTTATTGGCATATTTACCGCCGCCTTATTGATGGATAAACTGATAAAGGTGACAATAATTGATGGCCTATGGAAAAAACCGGAAGAAAAATATTATCTGGATTTTTTTAAATTAATAAAAGATGTGTGGCCCAAAATGGGAGAATTTTGCAAAACCCAGGTTTTGGCATGGCTTGTTATTTTCCCGGGGCCATTACTATTGTTCGCGTTTGGAGTGTTTTTTCTTGGGACAAAGATGACCCTTGAAGAAGCCATGACGCTGAGTCTCCCGTTATTAACCCCCGGTGTGCTTTTTTATATATGGTTTTCCTTTGTCCCGTATGAAGTAATTTTAAGGGGGAAAAAGGGGAAAGACGCCTTATCGTC
The DNA here is from genome assembly GCA_040754625.1 of bacterium. Classification (NCBI taxonomy): domain Bacteria; species bacterium. The sequence goes on from JBFMCF010000101.1 coordinate 16,815, forward strand.
AAGCAAGGGGATTGTAAGATATGATTTGGCAAAATTTGCCGGTAATATGCTTGTTATTATTGGCATTTTACTTTTTATCAATATGGGGCTCAGCGGTTTTTTGAAATTGGTTTTTTCTTTTTTTAATTCGACTGCTCTTTTAAATCTCGGGGAACTGATTGCCACAATCGTATCGAACATTTTTGGCCTATGGGGAACGGTTTTTCATTTCAGCTTGTATAGAGATTTAAGGGATAGATATCCAGGTGCGAAGGCAGGGATTTTAGAACCATTGCCTTGAAAGACATAGGTTATTTTGCGGAAAAAATATAAATTTTATGGCAGATTTATTTGAAGAAGAAAAAAACAATCTGGAAAAAATTACCCCTCTGGCTTTACGAATGTCGCCAAAAAACCTGGAAGGTTTTATCGGACAAAACCATATTCTCGGACAGGGAAAGATTTTAAGGCGGTTAATTGAAGCAGACAGGATTGTTTCAATTATTTTGGCTGGCCCGCCCGGATCGGGTAAAACCGCATTGGCTAAATTAATAGCTAATACCACAAAATCACATTTCATATCATTAAATGCTGTAACGGCAAAAGTGGACGATTTGCGAAGGGTCATTGAGGAGGCCCGTTACCAGATTAAAGCAAAAGGCAAAAAAACTATCGTTCTTGTTGACGAGATACACCGCTTTAGCAAGGTTCAACAGGAGGCCCTTTTGCCTTCAGTTGAAGACGGAACCATAATTTTAATCGGCCTGACTACGGAAAATCCTAATTTTGCTATTGCAAACGCGTTGACTTCCAGGGCGCAGGTATTCATTCTGAATAAACTGCAAAATAATGACATCCGTGTTATTTTGAAAAATGCGATCGAAGATAAAGAACGGGGGTTGGGAAAATTAAGGATTAAAATGGCCCCGCAGGCCGTTGAACATCTCGTTGAAATGTCGGACGGCGATGCGCGCAAGGCCTTATCAGCCCTTGAATTGGGGGTACTGACAACCGAACCGGACAAAAATGGCATAATAAATTTTTCCCTGCAAACCGCGGAGGAGTCAATTCAAAGAAAAAGGGTTTTGTATGACAGGGACGGGGATGAGCATTACAACACAATTTCCGCTTTTATAAAAAGCATGCGGGGGTCAGACCCTGACGCGGTGGTTTACTGGCTGGCAAAAATGCTTTTTGCGGGCGAAGACCCGAGGTTTATCGCCAGAAGAATTGTTATCTGCGCCGCGGAGGATGTCGGGGACGCGGACCCCATGGCTTTAGTTATCGCGAACGCGGCCTACCAGGCATGCGAACTTATCGGAATGCCGGAGGCAAGAATACCATTATCTGAGGCGGCGATATATATCGCGTGCGCGCCAAAAAGCAACGCGTGTTACACGGCCATTGAAAAAGCGATGGATGATGTCCGCAAAGAGAGGATCCAGGATGTCCCAATACATTTGCAGGACAAACATTCTTCCGGCCCCGGTGCAGGAGAAGGTTATAAGTATCCCCATAATTACAAGGATGCAAACGTTGAGCAGAGGTATTTGGACAAAAAGAAAAAATATTATGAGAAAAAAAATAATATTAAAGGAGTGGATTGATGGGCATAAAAAAGATATTTTTTATTGTTTTTTTGATACTAATTGTGGTATCCTGTTTATATGGTGCAAACAGCAGTGAAGGAAAGGAGGCCGGAAAGGTGGAAGAAAAAGAACTGGCTATAGTTAATGAGGCAGAAAAGAAATTCCTCCTGGAGCTTGCAAGAAATACCATTGATGAATATTTAAAAAGCGGGTGTAAACCTAAAATAGATGAAAAAGAATTAACACAGACAATGAAAAGGGAATACGGATGTTTTGTTACTCTTAATCTAAACGGCAAACTTCGCGGGTGTATCGGATACCTCCAGCCGATAAAACCGCTTTATATAGCGATAATGGAAAATGCGATTAATGCCGCGGCATGTGACCCGCGTTTCCGGGCGGTAAAATATGAGGAACTGAAAGATATTAAAATAGAAATAAGTATTTTAAGCAGCCTTCAGGACCTGGAATTTGATTCACCGAATGATCTCCTGAACAAATTGGTGCCCCTGCGCGATGGTGTGGTTTTGAAAATCGGCATGTCCAGCGCGACTTTTCTTCCGCAGGTTTGGGAAACCCTGCCGAATAAAATAGATTTTTTGTCGCAGTTAAGCCTAAAAAGCGGTAATATGCCTGACGCGTGGAAGGGGAAAAACGTCGAGGTCTACACATATTTTGCGGATGTTTTTAGTGAATAAGCATTTCGTAAAACGTGATTTGTAAAACGTAAAAGGGACACGTTTTACGCATTTACAGAAAAAAAATTATGTCCAGGATAATCGCTGTTGTAAATCAAAAAGGCGGGGTTGGGAAAACCACTACTGCCATTAATTTGGCCGCGTGTCTGGGCAGGGCGGAAAAAAAAGTCCTGCTTATTGATATGGACCCGCAGGGAAATGCCACAAGCGGCCTTGGGATAAATAAAAACACCGTTAAAAAAAGCATTTATGATGTTTTGATTAACGGCGTTAATATAGAAGATACGATTGCTCTTACGGAAAACCACGGGGTTGTTATGATACCTTCCAATATTCACCTTACCGGGGCGGAGGTTGAATTAGTAAGTATTTTGGAAAGAGAATCGAAACTTAAAACCGCATTGCAAGCTATAAAAAACAATTATGATTATATTATTATTGACTGCCCGCCGTCTTTAGGCCTTTTGACTGTTAACAGCCTTAATGCCGCGGACGGCGTAATAATACCGGTACAATGTGAATATTACGCGCTGGAAGGATTAAGCCAGCTGCTGAACACAATCAAACTGGTTAAAGAGCGGCTGAATTTTTTATTAGAAATTGACGGCGCGCTTTTGACTATGCATGATGAAAGAACAAATTTATCAAAGCAGGTAATCCAGGAAATCCAGAAATATTTCGCCGATAAAGTCTATAAAACAATTATATCCAGGAATGTCCGATTAAGCGAATCTCCGAGCTATGGGAAGCCGATAATATATTATGACATAAAATCACGCGGGGCACAGATGTATTTGCAATTTTGTGATGAGGTGCTGAAGTCCACGCAGGTTCGCGCGGATAGGCAGAATATAGATGAAAAAAAGGCGGATGTTTTGACGGAAAAAACAGAAAATTGCCAGCCGCGCATAACATAAAATACTCAACTTGCCCGACTTTTAACTTAGCATCTATGAATCATTTATCAAAAAGCCAGTCAAGTTAAGTAAAAGAGGAGGATGGATTATGTTAAAAAAAAGTGGTTTAGGCCGGGGATTGGATTCTCTTATACCGCAGGGAAAAATTGAAATTGAACCTATGCCTGGAAGCGGCATCGATAAATTGGAGGCCCAGATAGTTCACATGCCGATAAACGGGGTGCACGTAGTAAAAATTCCACTGAATTCTATTATAGCCAATAAACTCCAGCCGAGGGAGGACTTTGACCAGGCAAAGCTTGATGAACTTGCGGAGTCGGTCAAAGAAAAAGGCATAATCCAGCCGGTTTTAGTTAGAAGAAACGGAGAATCTTATGAATTAATTGCGGGGGAACGAAGGTTCCGCGCGGCAAAAAAGGCGGGATTAACGGATATCCCCGCTATAGTGAAAGATGTTGATAATGAGGAATCGCTGGAACTGGCTTTAATTGAAAATATTCAACGCGACGATCTGAATCCGATGGAAGAAGCAAAGGCATACCGTAAATTAATGGAGAGTTTCGGTTTGAATCAGGATGAATTATCAAAAAAAGTCGGGAAGGAAAGGTCCACTTTGGCAAATACACTGAGGCTCCTGAAATTACCCGAAGAAATCCAGAAGGCGCTCACGGAAGAAAAAATTACATACGGTCACGGCCGCGCGCTATTGGGGCTTAAAACGGAAGTCGAACAGTTAATGGTATACGGGAAGATAATACTAAAAAATCTTTCTGTCCGGGACGTGGAACGTATAGTCCAATCGGCAAACCGCCGGGGTGGCATCAGGCTGAAGTCCGTGAAAGAAAAATCCAAAGACCCGTTTTTATTTCAGTATGAAGAATCACTTAAAAGATTTTTAGGGACGCAGGTGAAGATATGCCCGAAAGGGAAGGGCGGGCATATCGAGATTGATTATTATTCAAAAGACGATTTAAGCAGAATTTTGGATACGTTAGATATAAATATAAATTAACTATCTTAAAAAATACTCTTTGTCTGATGCGTGCGGGTTGTGGCATGTAAGGCAGTTGAACTTCTCTTTCTTTGTTATCTCAGGGTGAGCGCTCTTTATTTCACTTTCCTGGTGGCAAAAAACACACGGGTTTTTCCTGAAATCAACTTCAGCTTTTTTAAGTATTTCCTTATCAGGTTTGATATGGCACGGTCTGCAGTCGTTAATTGCCAGGGGGCCGTGGACAAACTTCATATTTTTCCATCCGTTTTTGTCGTGGCACGAAAGACATTTGCTCATATCATCATTTTTTCGAGTACACTTTATTTTAATACTAACCCAAGTTCCGCAGTGTGATATTGGGAATGATATTTTTTAGCTAAAGGAAATCTAAAAAAGCTTGATAAATCAATAGCGGATTAAAAAAAAGTGAATGTAGTGCAGACCACCCTCTTGAATAATGTT
>JBFMCF010000102.1 GCA_040754625.1 bacterium
ATCCTTAATAATCCGGTTAGGAAAAAACTTGTTACCGACTGGAAAGATTATTCTTTTTCTGGTTCGCTTGATTTTAATTTGAATAAAATTATCAGTTAATGTTTACGCAGGCTAAAGCCTGCGGCTATAAAACCACCGGTAACTGACCGGTTACTAATCTGAAAATATCGGATTGTAATCCTTTATTAACTTCAAGCGGGAGATTTAAAATGCCGGAAATTACAGGACATCGTTTCATTAAGGATTTAAAAGAGGGAGAGAAGGTAAAAGCTGTTTACCTTTTGAGAGCAAAAACAAGCGGTTTAACAAAAAAGGGTGATTTTTATATTTCGCTCGAACTTATCGACAAGACAGGAAAGGTTGACGCAAAAATATGGGAAACAAATGAAAATGTTTATAAAAATTTAACTATCGATTCTTTTGTGGAGGTTGAAGGTTATATTGATTTTTTTAAAGGATTTCCCCAGATAAGGGTGACATCAATACGAAACATTAGAAAGGAAGATGAGGAGAACATTGTATTTGAAAATTATCTGCCGTGTTCACCTTTTGATATTGAAGAAATGTATAATGAGCTTCAAACGATAATTTCCGCCGTAAAAAACCCTTTTTATCAAAAACTTTTACAAAGCATTTTTTCCGATAAAAAATTTGCAAATACGTTTAAAAGATGTCCCGCGGCCACGGATTTCCATCATCCTTATTTAGGAGGGTTACTGGAACATACGTTGAGCCTTGCGAAACTCGCAAAACTTATTCTTAAAAATTACTCCGATATAGTTAATGAAGAGTTGCTGATTACCGGGTGTATCCTGCATGATATCGGTAAGACTGAGGAATTAAGTTATCAGCGTTCCCTGAATTACACGAACAGGGGGAAGTTTATCGGTCATATTGTTATCGGCGCAGGGATAGTAGAAAAAAAAATAAGGGAAATACCGGACTTTCCGCAGGATATGGCTGATTTAATTCTTCATCTGATTTTAAGCCATCACGGCGAATATGAATGGGGGTCCCCGCGCAGGCCAAAATGCCTTGAAGCGGTAATGCTGCATCATATTGATAATATAGACGCCAAGGTGAACGGTTTCCACTGGTTTATTAACAGCTATACCGTCGATAAGGATTCCTCGTGGACAAACTACAGCAAGATGTTTGATGAGTATCTTTATAAAGATTCAAAATTATTTGAAATAAAGATAAAAGAAGATAAATTGTTCTAAAAATTCAGATAAAGCGAAAGGGCCAGCAGGCCGTGAATAAAAGCGAGTATAAGCGCGATTACGGCTATTTTAGGGTGCAGGGAAAGGGGGATTTTATGAATCCCTTTTTTATTTAAAAAGGCGATTAGCGCGGTAAAAGAGACGGATGATATTGCCGCAATGCCAAGCCAGAAAACTATTGGATAGTCAAAAAGAATTTGGTACGCGAGTTGTTTTATCATAATTTCCCCAATAAAAGGGCGCTGCTACGCAGACATTAAAACTTCAAGATGTGCCGCAATTGTTTTTGGAAGCGCTTTTAAACTGTATCCGCCCTCAAGGACTGAAACAATTTTATTACCGCAGTGTTTTTTTGACAGATTAATTGTTATTTCCGTCAATCTCTTAAAGCCTTCGTCAGTGACAGCCATCCCGCCTAACGGGTCTTCAATATGCGCATCGAATCCCGCAGAGATTAAAATAAATTCCGGTTTAAACTTTTCTGCCGCGGGTATCAGGATTTTCTCAAACGCTGAGATATACTCTTTATCCCCGCTTCCGGAAGGCAGGGGCACGTTTATATTGAATCCAAAACCTTTTCCGTCCCCTTTTTCTTCAGAACTGCCTGACCCCGGGTAGAAAGGATAACGATGAGTGGAAAAATATAAAACCGACGGGTCATCATAAAAAGCGTCCTGTGTGCCGTTGCCGTGATGCGCGTCCCAGTCTATAATAAGAATTTTTTGATGATTAAGGTGTTTTTGCAGATAACGCGCGGCAATCGCCGCGTTATTAAACAGGCAAAAGCCCATGCTGCGCGCAGGTGCGGCGTGATGTCCCGGCGGGCGGATAAGGCAAAACGCATTTTTAATGTTTTCCGATGAAACCTCCACGCAGGCTTTTAAAACACCGCCGGCGGCAAGGAGAGCGGTTTTATAGGATTGTTCACTTACAGGGGTATCGGGGTCGAGGAAATTTATTCCCTGTGAATAGGCATTTTTTACCTCCCTGATATGCCCGGCTGTGTGTATTAAACCGATATCATCTTCGCTTGCTTCATCAAATTTTATTAAAGATAATTTTTTTAGTGCCCCGGTTTTTTCCAGGTAGTCAAAAGTTTTGGCCAGGCGCAGCTTATTTTCAGGGTGGTGCCCCGTGTCATGTTTTAAAAAATCGGGATGATAAATTAATCCGGTTTGCATAAATTATTCAAAAATATTTTATTTATATTATTTCTGGATAGAATGATATAATTAATAATTATTGAGGTCAAGAATTATTTTATTATAAATAGATATATCTTTTTTAAAAATGTGGTATAATTATTTGGCTTTTTAACAATTTGAAAGGAGTTAGGTATATGAGAATTTCTAAAACAGTATTGGGTATGGTGGTAACCATGTTTATATTTGCAGGATGGCAAAATGGAAGCATGGCCGAAGAGGGGGCGGAAGCGGCAAAAGAAGTGCCTAATGTAGAAGTATCAGCTCCGGCAGCAGCGCCTGCTCCTGAAGGCACAATTTCCGCAGAGCCTGCCCCGACAGCGGAAACACCGGCACCAGCCCCCGCTGAAACAAAAGCAGAAGCTTCTGCGGCGGCAGCCCCGGTAAACATGGCAATTGCTGATATTTTTGCCAAAAAGGCTGAACTTGACGGGAAAACTGTTACTATTCACGGGAATGTTGCTAAAGTCAATCTGGGAGTTATGGGGAAAAACTGGCTGCACATACAGGATGGTACAGGCGCCCAGGGGGCAAACGATATTACTATTACAACACAATCCGAGGCAAATATTAACGATAAAATAACTGCCACAGGAATAATCAGTGTTGATAAAGATTTTGGTTTTGGTTATAAATACGAAATAATTATGGAAAATGCCTCTGTTGCGAAGGAATAAATAAATTCTGTTGTTTTAAAGCACTTTATTGATGGGAAAAAACTATCAATAAAGTGCTTTTTTATTTTGTAAGTATATTCAATATTTCTTTATACCTGTCGGATGTTTTTCTTATTATTTCAACAGGGAGTTCCGGGCCGGGGGGTGTTTGGTCCCAATCCAGGGTCAATAAATAATCCCGGACAATTTGTTTATCAAAACTATCCTGCCCTTTACCAGGTTTGTAATCTCCGGTTGACCAGAATCTCGATGAATCAGGTGTAAGAAGTTCATCTATCAGGATTAATTTGTTGTTATATATTCCGAATTCCATTTTTGTATCCGCGATAATAATTCCTTTTCCTTCCGCGAGATCGCGTCCTTTTCCATAAACTTTTAAACTTATGTCTTTAAGCTGTTCCGCAATATTAAAACCTACAATTTTTTTTGTTTCATCAAAACTTATATTTATATCGTGCCCTTCATCGGCCTTTGTGCTGGGTGTAAAAACAGGAGAATCAAGTTTATCGGATTCCTTGTGCCCCTCGCGGAGTTTTATCCCGCAGATTGTTCCTTTCGATTTATATTCTTTCCATCCAGAACCGGACAGGTAGCCCCGGACGATACATTCCACGGATAAAGGTTTTGCTTTTTTAACAAGCATGCTCCTTCCTTCAAGAATATCTTTATATTTGTGTAAAACTTTTGGATAATCTTTGACCTCTGCGGCAACAATGTGATTTTCTATTATATCTTTCACCTGGTTAAACCAAAAAACGGAAATTTGGGTTAGAACCTTTCCTTTATCCGGAATCCCGTTTGGAAGAATCACATCGAATGCGGAAACCCTGTCAGTGGCGATGATCAGCAAATTTTCATCTAACTCATAAACATCCCGCACCTTGCCGCGCCTTAAAAATTTAATGTCTTTTAAATCGGTTTTCATTAAAACACCAGGCATTCTTACCTCCGGATTATAAGTGGATTACAATGGTATAATTTTAAACAAAAATGAAAATAAATCAAGGATAATATTGGAATATGCGTTAAAAAATATTATAATGATAAAATGAACGAATCGGAATTATTTGAAAAAATAAGGGCGGGTGAAATTTCAGCATTTAAGGAATTATTCGAAGCTTATAAAGATATGGTTTTTAATGTCTGTTTTAAAATGCTCGGAAGCAGGGAAGACGCGGAGGATGTCGCGCAGGACGTTTTTTTTACAGCATACAAGGCTCTGAAAGGATTCCGGGCGGAATCGAAATTATCAACATGGCTGTACCGTATCGCAGTAAACAGGAGCTTGAATTTCGGGCGGAAAAGAAAGATGAACAGATGGCTCTCGCTGGATTTTTTGGCAGATAATAAGCCGGATGAAATACCTCCCGATCCGGCGGGTAATCCTCTTAAAAATTTAGAGATTTCCGAACGTGAACGGATTGTCCAAAATGCGGTAAATTCACTGCCGGGAAACCAGCGCGTAGCCGTTATTCTCAGCCGTTATGAAAATCTTTCTTATGAAGAAACAGCCAAAATTATGAAATGTTCGGTTTCTTCCGTGGAATCATATTTGTTCCGCGCTAAACAGAATCTATATAAAAAATTGGCGGCGTTTATTAAGGAAACATAAATTTTTTAAATTACCGCCGCAAGTTTTTTCTGCCTTCCGTGTCTAACTAAGTGAAAGGCCCAAAATGAATCATAAAGAAATCCAGGAAAAATTATTACTCTTCACAGACGGAGGACTCTCCAATGAAGAAACAATTATTGTCAGGGAACATATTGAAGGTTGTCCTGTTTGCAGGGAAAACTCAGAAAAACTGAAGAAAGTCTGGGTATTTGAAACCGGTAAAAGAATGAAGCCTTCGCCATTTTTGTGGACAAGACTTGAGGCGGAAATCAAAGATTATGAACGAAATCCGGTTTATTTTGGCCTGGATTATTTCAGGAAAAGAATTGCGTATATGCTTCAGCCGGCAATGACAGCGGTTTTGATTTTTGCGTCAATCCTTGCCGGATATTTCGGCGGAAATTATTTGGTAAAAGATTTGGATGCCAATCAGGGTATTTCCGGCAATGAACAGGTTGCCGAGGCCTTTTACCTGGATAAATTAGAACCGCTTTTAATGGCCCTGGCTTCTGGTGAAAATGAAAAGGAGGTCTTGCCATGACAAAAAAATGGTTTTTAATAATTGTTGTTTTGCTGACTGTTGTAAATCTCGCAGCAATCGGGACCTTCGTTTGCAGGCATTATTGTCATAAAAGAGGCCCTTCCCCCATGGACAGGCAATTTCATCGTTTAAAAAAAGAACTCAGGCTCACTGATGAACAAGTGGCAAGGATGCGAAATTCCCGGGAAAAGTTTGACCCGGAGATTGAGGAGATTTCTAATGACCTTAGAGAAAAAAGGCATGGGCTCGTCGGGGAACTGAAGAAGAAAAAGCCGGATTCGGCACTGGTTGAACAGATACTCAGGGGAATGGATTCGTCACAGTCTGTGCTTCAAAGAAAAGTTGTCAGTCATCTTCTTGAAGACAAAGCAATATTTACTCCCGGGCAACAGGAAAAGTTTTTTTCCATTATACTTGAACGTTTTCCTGACGGGAACAAACCTGATATTAAAAGATAATGTCAAAATAGGTATGAAAGGAATGAAAGTTTTGAAACGGGGTAAATTTTAGATTTCTCCCTTTAGAAAAGGGAGATTAAGAGGGATTTGAGAGAATTGGCAAGTGTATTTAACACGATAA
>JBFMCF010000103.1 GCA_040754625.1 bacterium
CCGATAATGAAAAACATAAAACTTTCAGGCAAAAAGTTTTTCATTTTAGAGATTCTTTTTCTCATGATTCACTTATGGTTTTGCCAAATATTTTAAAATTGGCGGCTTAATTTTGCCAAACTCAAGTAAATAATACTGAAATTAAAGAGATTGAAATAGACAATAATGGAAAAAAAGAAAAATTACCGTTAAAGATTATTGTGACTACACCTATAGAAGCTACACAAAAAATGGCTGGAGAATTGAAATGAAAGGGTTACATGTCAGATTTGAAGGATTTTCGGCATTTTTTCGTTTGCCGTTTATAGTAACCGGAACACAACTTTCTTCGCCTGTTCCACCTTATAGCACCTTACTTGGATTAATAAGTTGTTGTGCCGGGCGTGATATTGGTCCATCAGATACAAGAATTGGTTATGAATATAAAATTCGAGGGACAACTTTGGAATTAGAAAGAACTGACCGTTTAAAAATGGATAATAAAGGAAGGCTTAAACTGAATTCAAAAGGTCAGGGAATATCTTATAGAGAAATACATATCGCACCTATTTTGGATTTATATCTTACTAATCCCAATCTGAAAGTAATATTTGAAAGACCTGTTGGTACTCCTTGTTTGGGAAGGTCTCAAGATATTGTCTGGATAAAATTAATTGAAGAGATAGATTTAGAGGGGAAAAAAGAGGGTATGGTTGGAGCTACATTGCTTCCTTTTCCACAAAAAGACTTCGGAGGAAGAATAATCAGGCTGTCAGATTATTTTAATAACTCAAAATACGGTGTTCTGAGGAAATTAGAAAAATTGGGAATTTATCAGGCTGTTCCTCAAGTTGAAAACGGTGTTTATGTAACAACAAAAAATCTCTTTCATCCCGCTGGAATTCCAGATAAAGAAAAGGTTGTCTATATACATGATTGGAGCAATTAAATGGATGAATTGTTAGCTAAAATTGATGGTGAGACACTTTATGAGCATACAAAAAAGGTGATAGAAAATTCAAAAAGTATTGTAGATAATTTACCATCGGATGTTTTTTTGTCGATTAAAAAAGACAAGTTATTGGAGTTAGTTGTTCCCTGCGCTCTTTTTCATGATGCAGGGAAGGCTGCTGTTGGTTTTCAAAAAGTTCTTAAAAATGAAAAAAAGAGCTGGGATGGTAAAAGACATGAATCTATTTCAGCGGCATTAATTTCTTCCTATCCAAATATCTTGCCAGAGCAGATTTTAGCTGTATTAACTCATCATAAGGATATTCCGCCGGACGGAATATCAGATGATTATAAAACATTGAATTTCGAGTATATCAAGTCTGATTCGGCAGTATATCAAGAAATGATGAGTGAGTGGAAACAAAACTATGAGAAGTTTAAATTTTTCTGGAATAAAATTAATATTATGTTGGGCGCGAAATATTCAGAAATCAAAAATATAGAAAAAATTAAAATCGACGAGAAATGGCTGGAACGTTCGGGACGCTATTCACAAAATAAAAATATCTCATATCATGAAAGGCGATTAGCTTCTATTCTCAGAGGAATATTGATAACATCTGATCATTTAACGTCGGGTGGAATTGCGCCAACTACTATACCTGTGTTGAGAAACCATAAAATACTTGATAAACCAATTAGAAACTTCCAAAATAAAATTGCTAATACGAAAGGTCAAACCATTTTACGGGCGCCTACTGGTTCAGGTAAAACCGAAGCAGCGCTTCTATGGGCAGCTAATAATCAGATCCCTAATGGTCGGTTGTTTTATGTCCTGCCATATACGGCAAGTATAAACGCTATGCACAAAAGATTAAGCAAAATATTTGGAACGGAAAATGTGGGTGTGTTGCATTCAAAAATCATTTCTTATTTATACGATTTGAATTTAGAAGAAAATAAGAATCCTCAAGACGCACAGGAATTGGCAAAAAATATTTCTTCTTTATGCCATGAAGCATATTATCCTATAAAAATTTGTACTGCACACCAAATACTTCGTCATATCCTGAGAGGAAGGGGATGGGAACAGATTTTTCTTGAATACCCGGGGGCATGCTTTATTTTTGATGAAATACACGCTTATGACCCGGTTATTACTGGACTAATAATTGGGACCGCAAAATTATTGAAAAAATGGGGCGCAAATTGTCTATTTATTTCAGCAACCATGCCGTTATTCCTAAGAAATCTTATTTCTGCTCATTTAGGAGATATAAGTATAATAGAACCTGATATAAATAATTTTGAAGATAGGAAAATTATGGATAAAAAAAGACATAATCTTATTATTAATGATGACGGGAACATGATGAATTCTAAAGATTGGATTATATCAGAATGTAGAAATAATGCGTCAAATTTAATAATTTGCAATCATGTTGATTCAGCACAAAAAGTATTTTATCAAATCAAAACAGGTTTTAAAGAAGGAGAGGTACGATTATTGCACAGTCGTTTTAATCGAGAAGATAGAAATCGTATAGAAAATAGACTTATCAATGAAAATTTACCTAAAGTATTGATTGCTACTCAAGTGGTTGAAGTCAGTTTAGATATAGATTTTGAGCGAGGTTATTTTGAATCAGCTCCAATTGACGCGCTTGTCCAGCGAATGGGCAGGGTAAACAGGAAAGGAGAAAAGGGCAAAATAGCAGATATTACAATATTTAAAGAACATATTGGCGAATATTCTATTTATTCTGAAGATAAAATTCGTTTAACTATAAAAGAAATTGAAAAACTTTCTATGCCGGTAAGTGAGCTTGATATTATTAAAGCAGCAGACAATGTTTATTGTGAAGGATATAATAAAAATGAGGAACAAGAATTTTTAAATGCTTTAAACCATCCAGATATTAATGATTTTGAAAGCAGAATGATTGCTGGTACTCATAGAAATTGGATTGAAGACGTAATTGAAAATTCGGATAAAACAATAGAGGTATTGCCGAGTAATAAATTGGAAGAGTATAACAATCGGCGAAAGAATGGTCTATGGATAGAGGCGGATAATCTTCTCGTGCCTATTCGCACAAGGAGCATATACAGATTTAAAAGTTTGCTAAATTTAAGAGTAGATCCGCCAAATATTTATGTTGAATATAATGAACTGGGTTTAACTGCAGACACTATGAGCAACATAATATAAAAATTTTTATTTTAATTGATAACGAAAACTATATATAAATGGCTGTTGGAGGTTATACTATTATGACCTACCAAACCCTTTCCGATAACGATTTGATTGGCCTTCTTTTCACCGAGGAAGACCGTCTTCCCCGGGCCGCGGTGGATGAATTTGTCCGGCGCGGGGAGCGGATGATTGAACCATTGAAGCGTATTGTGTCGGAGCGGTTTTACTGGACGTATGATCCGCCGGAGTTCTGGGCTGTGGTTCACGCTTCTTATATACTTGGCGCTATCAGCGGGGAAAAGGTTGTTGTGCCGCTTTTGAGAGCTCTCCGCTGGTCTGTTGCTTTTGATTGTGACTGGGTGAGCGATAAACTGACTTATATGTTCAGCAAGATTGGTATATCTGCCATTCCTGAGCTTAAAAAACTTTCAGTCGATAGAACATCCGACTGGTTTACCAGGTCGGTTGTAATGAATAGCCTGGGCGGGATAACAATTGATAATCCTGAAGTCGAAGAGGATATTTTTTCTTTTATCGGCGCGATTTTTAGAGATGAAAGTGAAGATTGGGAGACAAGGCAGTTGGCGGCAAATGTTCTTCTCGATTTTTTGAGGCAGGAATACAGGGATGAATTGATTAAATTTGGTAAGAAGGATACGGAATTTTGCCACAAGGATAAATCACATACGGCGATGTTTGATGAGGAGTGGGCGAGGCAGGAATTTTCAAGGGGAGAAAAAGATTATTCTGAGTATATTGATGACTGGCTTTCTTTTTACGATGAAGATGAAATAAAAGGACGTCAGGATCGATGGGACAAAGAAGCTTTGGAGGATATGGAAGATGAAGAGGAAACTTTAAAAATAGGCCGTAACGATCCGTGCCCGTGCGGCAGCGGGAAGAAATATAAAAAATGCTGTATGGAAAATTAAAATTTCATGGAATTATGTTTTAACCAAACCGCAATGCGTAAAAAGTAAAATATACTTGACAAAATACGAGGTATTTAGCAAACTATCATAAAAATATTTGATAGGGAGAGTGTAATTATATGGAAAATCTCAAGAACCGAAAATTAATATCTAAAATTTTATTGATAAAAACAAAACACGGCATCTATCGGCCATAGAGGTAAAAATAAACTGTTTTAATAAATATATGTCCGTTCTTAATTATTTTAAAAAGAATTATGGACCTGCCCAAATATATTGCTGCTGTCTTGATAGAAAAGAGGCTCTAAAGAACAAAGATATTGCAATGATATATCCCTGGCGGATATCCCATGTTTTTAAATAAAGGCACATTATGTGTTTTGCTAATTCAATGAGATCAAATTTAACCGGAAACCTGCATTTTACCGGGACACAAATTAATTATTATTTTCTCTGCGGAAAAAAGCTGTGGTATTTTTCGCATTATATCCAGATGGAGCAGAACAGCGATCTGGTGTATCTTGGGAAACTCATTCATGAAACATCTTACGAGCGGGAGAAAAAGGAGATTGAGATTGATAATACAATCAAGATAGATTTTATAGATAAAGAGCGGGTTATTCATGAAGTCAAAAAATCCGATAAGGTTGAAGACGCTCATATCTGGCAGTTGAAGTATTATATCTGGTATTTGAAGCAAAAGGGAGTTGAAGGCGTTACCGGAAAAATAAATTACCCGAAACTGAAAAAAACGGAAGATGTATTTTTGGAGCTGGCGGATGAAGAGAAGATTGAGTCAATTTTGAAGGGAATAAAGAATATTGTGGATGAGGAATTGCCGCCGGCAGCGGATAAAACGAAGATTTGCAGTAATTGCAGTTATGAGGCATTATGCTGGATTTAGTATAACCGTTTAAGCCTAAGCCGTTCAAGCCGTTTAAACAGTTTGAACCGCTTAAACGGATTGAACAATTAATGAAAAAACCATGAAACAAAATTATTACATCTTTAACAACGGCCGTATCAGGCGGCAGGAAAACACGATCTTTTTTGAAAAGGAAGACGGTTCAAAAACGGTTATCCCGATTGAAAATACCGAGGCTATTTACAGCCTGGGAGAACTGGATTTTAATACCAAACTCTTTAATTATCTGGCGCAGAATAATATTCCTGTCCATATTTTTAATTATTACGGGTTCTATTCCGGGACTTATTATCCCAGGGAATACTTGAATTCCGGCCAGCTCCTGGTTAAGCAGGTAGGCCATTACACAAATTTAAAAAAAAGATTAGCACTGGCAAAAATATTTGTTGATGCCGCCGGTTTCAATATATTGAAAAATCTGCGGTATTATAATAACAGGGGAAAGAATTTGGATGAATATATCAACTCTATCGAAGGTTTTAAAACGCAGGCTGAAAAGGCGGAAAAAATCGAAGAATTGATGGGGCTTGAGGGAAATATAAGGAACACATATTATAAGGCATGGCCGGTTATTATAGACCAGAAAATTGAATTTGAAAAAAGGGTCAAACAGCCGCCCGATAATATGATTAACGCCCTGATTTCGTATCTTAATTCGTTTGTTTATACGACATGCCTCGGCGAGATATATCATACGCAGTTGAATCCGCTTATCTCTTATTTGCACGAGCCCGGGGACCGGAGGTTTTCTTTAAGCCTTGACCTATCGGAAGTGTTTAAACCGATATTGAGCGACAGGACAATATTTTCATTGTTAAACCGGGAGCAGATTACGGAAGACGATTGCCAAAAAGAAATTAATTTTTGTTATCTTAACGAAAAAGGAAGAAAGACGATAGTAAGAGAATATGATGAAAGACTTAAAACGGTTATAACGCACAAAAAACTAGAAAAGCAGGTTTCTTACAGGTATCTCATAAGGCTGGAGTGTTATAAATTAATCAAGCATTTACTTGGCGAACAGGAGTATGAGGGATTTAAAATCTGGTGGTGAGTTTTTGAAGACTGTTTAAACCGTTTAATCCGTTTGAACGGTTCGAACGGTTTGAACCACCCAAACGTGAGTTAAAATGTACATAATTCTTGTTTACGATGTTGATAAAAAGCGATGCGGCAAGATGCTGAAACTTTGCAGAAAATATCTGCATCATATTCAGAATTCTGTATTTGAAGGGGAGATTACAGAAGGAAAACTGGAAGAATTGAAAATTAAGTCCAAAAAAATAATGAAGGATGAAGAAAATGATTCATTAATAGTATTTAAAACAAGGAACGAAAAATGGCTGGATAAAGAGATAATGGGAAAGGACAAAAGGCCGGTGGATAATGTGCTTTAACCAGATGGAACGGTTTAAACCAGTTTGTCTATATAGTAAAACTTGACAAATTTCGAGGAGGGATTTATATTATAATGAATATGAAATTAAAGTTATCATGTCAACCTATGGAGATTTTTGCATGATCTGGGGTAGACGAAAAAAAAGGCTGTTTTTGGTGTTAAAAAATCGTGTAACCTATTGTAATTATTGAATTTCAAAAACGGATTTCATTGAGCCTATAAGGAATTGAAACGTTATATACACCTGCAATGCCAATGTTTGTTTTTAAATTTCATTGAGCCTATAAGGAATTGAAACTAGTTGAAAGCGTTGTATTTGTTACCGCCAAACCGATTTCATTGAGCCTATAAGGAATTGAAACACATTTAATCCCATACCACGCATATCATCGGCAACATTTCATTGAGCCTATAAGGAATTGAAACTATTTTACTTTTTATATTGGCATATTTTGTGCCGCATTTCATTGAGCCTATAAGGAATTGAAACAACGAATGAAAAGAAACTTGAACTTGGATCAAGCATTATTTCATTGAGCCTATAAGGAATTGAAACTTCGGCTGGCCCACATTAGTGCCGTCCTGCCATCGTATTTCATTGAGCCTATAAGGAATTGAAACATAAAAAACGCTAGCCCAAGTTCCGCAGTGTGATATTGGGAATGATATTTTTTAGCTAAAGGAAATCTAAAAAAGCTTGATAAATCAATAGCGGATTAAAAAAAAGTGAATGTAGTGCAGACCACCCTCTTGAATA
>JBFMCF010000104.1 GCA_040754625.1 bacterium
TTTGGCGTTTAAATTCGTTGGTAAAGGTTCGTTTCGGTTTCATGATAGGTTCCTTTCTGCCCGTTTTGGGCTTTAGGTCCTATCAATAGTCTAACATATAATTACAGTTTTAGGGGTGCAGTCCAATGGGAGATCCAGATATAAGAATGGAATTTTCACATAAAAAGGCAAAAGAGTTCAGAAAATTAGTTTTTAAGCTTACAAAAGAAAAAAATGCTGACAGAAAACAAAAAATAGAAAATCTTAAAAATCTAAAAATTTTTATTGACGAAATAACAACATATCGAAGGAAATAAATTCTATTGTATTAATAAATATAAGGTAACTTATAAAAAT
This sequence comes from bacterium, assembly GCA_040754625.1. Classification (NCBI taxonomy): domain Bacteria; species bacterium. Next base: position 337 of record JBFMCF010000104.1, read on the forward strand.
TTACATTACCTAGCTAAATCGTAGTTTGCTGTTTAATTATATTTTAAATAAATGTGAACAAAAAGATGTCAATTCAAAAAACCAGGCATATCAAACGGCATAAAACACATATTACAAGAGAAGACAAGGAAATATTGCTTAACCAGAAAGGCGCCCTGATATGGTTTACAGGTCTTCCTGCTTCGGGGAAATCAACCATTGCTAACAGTCTTGAAAAAGAACTTTATAAGCAAGATTATTTGACTATTGTTATGGATGGCGACAATATCAGGCATGGTTTGAATAAAGACCTGGGGTTTTCTCAGAAGGATAGATATGAAAACATTCGGCGGATTGGAGAGGTTGCTAAGCTTTTTGTTGAAACAGGTATATTAACCATTACTGCTTTCATTTCACCATATAGTGCCGACCGCGATAATGTCCGTTTTATGTTAAAAAATTCAAAATTTATTGAAATATATCTTAAATGCCCCCTGAGTGAACTAGAGAAGCGCGACCCAAAAGGTTTTTATAAAAAAGCAAAAGATGGTTTAATTAAGGAGTTTACGGGTATCTCCGCGCCATATGAAGCACCATTAAATCCAGAAATTGTTCTGGATACATCAAAGTTATCCCAGAAAGAATGTGTTAAAACTATCTTACATTACCTTAATAGTGTTAGAGTATTGGACAACCTGCAAAACTCAGCGACTTAAATGCAATACATTGGTATAAGGTATAATAAAAGATGAAATACTATTTTGAACTAATAATGCTTATTATAGGGGCGTCTATCGCAGGTATATATTCCTTTTTTGACGGCTTAAAAAAAATGAAAAAAAGAATGATGGAAAATATTCCGACTTCTAAAATACGTTCTTTGGCTCTCGGGCTTGTAGAGCTGAGCGGGAAAGCAGAAGCAAGAAATAAACCTTTACAAGGACCTTTAAGCGGAAAAGATTGTGTTTTTTGTAAATATTCTATTGAAAGATGGGAAAGAAGAGGGAAAAGTCATAGTTGGGCTAAAGTTGTTGAAGGCGGTAGTTATGATATCCCCTTTTATATTCAGGATGAAACTGGTAAGGTTCTGATAGATCCAAGAACTGCAGAAATAAATTTTCGTGAAATAGATTTTAATTTAGAAACAAATAAAAATTTTCCTCCTAATCTAATTACTTTAATGGAAAGGAATAATATAAAATATAAAAATAAATTATTTTTGTTTAACCCAAATTATAAAATGCGTTTTAAGGAATGGAATATTTTTGAAGGTGATTTAATTTATGTTCTTGGAACAGCGAAGAAAGCGGTATGATGAAATTCCAAAATTAATTAAAATATGCGAACAATATGCTCAATATGAACGCTCAACATTGAAAAAAATAATTGCTTTACGTACTGAAGCCATGCATACAACAAGCATTGCTGATAAGGCAAATAAAGAAAATGAACTTACAAAATATTTAGGAAAAATTTTTGCTATCGGTGAAGCATATCCGGAATTGAAATCTAATACCAGCATTTTGCAGCTGCAAACCCGGATAAGTTCTCTTGAGAATGAAATAACTGACAGACGAGAATTATATAATGACAGCGTTAATTTATATAATATCCGCATACATGAACTGCCGGATATAATAATCGCTGGTCTAATGGGGCTAAAGGAAAAGGAAATGTATAAGGTTTCAGAAGAAGAAAAAAAAGATGTTAAATTAAATATAAATTTACCTAAATAAAGTGAAGGAGAAATATTAAATGAAATCAAAAACTTTCAATTCCCGCAAAAAATATTTACTGATTTTGGGCGCGATCTTATTTATTGAATTTATCGTCCTCGCGGTAAATCCTTATGACCGCAGGGACTGGTTGCTTGAAAACTTTTTAGTTTTGATATTTATAGGGTTTCTTTTCAAAACCTATAAAAAATTTCCTCTCTCAAAAATATCCTACACATTGATTTTTGTATTCTTGTTTCTGCATGAAATTGGAGCCCATTATACTTATTCTTTAGTGCCTTATGACTCATTTTTTGAAAGTGTTTTTGGAAGGACTTTAAACAGTATTTTGGGCTGGGAGCGAAATAATTTTGACCGCCTTGTGCATTTTTCCTACGGCCTTTTACTGGCATATCCCTTGAGAGAGATGTTTTTAAGGATAGCAGATGTTAAAGGTTTCTGGGGTTATTTTCTCCCGCTCGATATTACAATGTCCACATCCATGATATATGAATTGATAGAATGGACCGCCGCAGAATTTTTCGGCGGCGAACTCGGTGCCGCGTATCTTGGAACACAGGGGGATGTGTGGGACGCTCACAAGGATATGCTACTTGCAAGCACAGGCGCCTTAATCACAATGGCTATAACGCTTTTAATAAACAGTTACCTCAAACGTGATTTTACAAAAGAATGGATACAGAGTCTGAAAGTAAAACATCCCGAACCACTGGGCGAGGAAGAGATTAAACACATATTGAAGAAAAAATAGTACTCTGTTACACCAGTTCTGTTTCCGCAGGCGCCTTATCTTTTTCACTCCATCCCATACTTTTTTAATTTTCTATATAAAGTCTTTAATCCGATGCCGAGAATTTGAGAGGCCTTGCTTTTATTACCATCGACTAATTTCAGGGTATGGACAATTGTCTTTTTTTCTATTTCATCAAGAGACAATAAGTTTTCCTGTTTTGAATCTTTAATGGAAGTATTTGTATCTTTTCTAAGATATGACGGCAGATTATCAACCTCCATGATTTTACCGGAACTTCTCACAACCGCGCTCTCCAAACAGTTTTTTAACTCCCTGATGTTCCCGGGCCAATTATGATTTTCCAAAATTTCCATGACTTTCACTGAAATTCCTTCAATTTTCCTGTTAGTTTCTTTCCCGAGCTCATCCAGAAAATATTCCACAAGCAGAGACAGATCGCCCTGCCGTTCACGCAGCGGGGGAAGAAAGATATTTACGACATTCAGCCTGTAAAAAAGGTCCTCACGGAATTTTCCTTCTTTAACTGACAAAGATAGATCTTTATTGGTCGCGGATATCACCCTGACATCCACTTTAATCGGCTCATGCCCGCCGACGCGCTGAAACTCTTTTTCCTCAAGGACCCGAAGGAGCTTTGCCTGCAAAGGAAGGGACATCTCGCTTATTTCATCAAGAAAAATTGTACCTGTATGCGCCTGTTCAAAGAGCCCTTTTTTCCGGTCATAAGCGCTTGTAAACGAACCTTTTTCATGCCCGAAAAGTTCGCTTTCCAATAATCCTTCCGGTATGGCAGCACAGCTTATCTTTACAAAAGGATTAGCGCTCCTGTTGCTGGAATAGTGGATTTCATTCGCAACAAGTTCCTTTCCCGTGCCGCTTTCACCCTGGATAAGAACCGTAGACCTGGATCCGGCCACCTGTTTTATTAATTCATAAACCTCTTTCATTTTTTCGCATTTCCAGATTATTTTATGGGAATAAATTTTATTTTTTAATCTTTCTTTTAAATTTTTATTTTCTTCTTCTATTTTTTTATTCTGGAATATCTTGTGTATGACTAAAATCAATTCATCAATGTTTATTGGCTTGGTCAAATAGTCATAGACACCCTCTTTCATTGCTTCAACCGCGGACTCAACTGTACCGTAAGCGGTCATAAGAATTACTTCAGTATCAGGATATTCCTTTTTTATTTTCCTGAAAAGATATAAACCATCGCTGCCCGGCAGACGCAAATCGGTTATTACAAGACTTGCCTGGTTTTCTTTTAATATTTTAAGCGCGTCCTCGGTACTTTTCGCGGAATCTACCGAATATCCTTCCTGTGTTAAAATCTTTACTAAAGAATCTCTTGTGTTTTTTTCATCATCAACAACAAGTATCATATCCTTTAACATATTACATTACCTCAAGATTGTGTGTATATGCGTTTACGTTTTTACCGGCAGTTTAATGAAAAAACTGGTTCCCTTATCCAAGATGCTTTTAACGGTTATCTGCCCGCCATGTTCTTCAATAATTCTCTGGGCGATTGAAAGCCCGAGGCCGGAGCCATTTTCTTTAGTGCTGAAGAAAGGTTCGAATATCTGGTTAATTATTTCATCTTTTATGCCATGCCCGGTATCAGAAACCTGAATAGTAATAAAATCTTTTTCATCTGACCTATATATAATAACTTTTAATTCTCCGCCGTTTTCCATAGAATGAAATGCGTTAATAATTATATTCAGCAGGACCTGCTTCATTAATGATTCATCAAAAAACGCTGTTATTTTTTCCTGCGGAAACCGGCTGATAATACAGATATTCTTTTTATCGGCCTCGGCCTGGATTAAAGTTAATACCTGCCGGGTAAATTGTTTGATGTCTAACTCTTTTGCTTTTATCTTTTGCGGCCTCGCGAACATAAGAAATTCCTGGATTAAGGAATCCAGCCTTAAAACTTCGCTGTTGACGAGACGGATAATATCCTGCATTTCATCTTTTTCTTTCAGCCCGCTTTTTTCCAAATATCTTTTTAAAAGCTCAAGGTTTAACCCTATCGAATTAAGCGGATTTTTTATTTCATGCGCCAATCCCGCCGCGAGATTTCCAAGCCTTGCAAGATGTTCAGCCCGGGCCAGTTGCTTGTTCCGTTTCTCCAGTTCCAGCGTTCTTTCATTGACTTTTTCCTCCAGTTTGCGGTTCCAGCTCTCAATTTCCATTTGGGTCTGTTTGAGTCTAAGCAGTATGTTATGGTAAATTGCGAGGATAAGCGTGAAAGCGGCTGTAATCGGTAAAATTCTCTCTATATTTATTAAAAAAGAATTCCTTTCTTCCGAGAAAAGATTAATTAAATGCGCGAATTGAATTGTAAGGATAAGCCCCAGAAATATTTTTATTAATATGCTTGGGGATTCCCTGGGGCGCAGGTAAAGAATAGTAAAAGCTATAATGCCAAATTGCCACACGCTATAGACAACCTCATCAATAAACAGGAACCGGCTTCCCGGGATCATAGGGCTTAAACCGAACCCGGAGAGATAGTTCAAACTTGCTTTTATCAAAATAACATGAATAAAGGGGTATAAAAACAGTGTGGCAATATTTAAATAAAAATATTTTTTAAACCAGGTTTTTTCTTTAGCATATGGAAATAAAAATGCCCAGGCAAGAAAAATCAGGGAAAGCGTGTTAAACCAGAAGTCGATAATCGGGAAAAGCGGTTTTGGATGCGGAATAGAAAAAAAATGCGCCCTGACAAGAAGAAAATGAATAAATATTAACCTTGCAAGCATCAGGCTGAAGGCTATGATTAAATATAGCGCTTCTTTTTCTCTTGCCCGTTTCCATTCATAACACAGCATAAAAAGAACTATCACAACCGCGACTAAATAATGCGAATTGTAAAAAAGTTCTCCCTCTATGCTTGCAAAGAATGCAAAAATTTTATCCATACCCTGGTTCGTGAATCGTTGTTCGTGAACCGTGAATCGCAGGAATTTATTAAACTTATTTTTCTATTCACTATTCACTGTTCACTATTCACTTATTCATTATCTCTTCGTAATAAAGGTCTCTTTAAACTCCCGGTATATATCAGTTAGTTCCTTGTCATCGGGCATCCTTTTTAATTCAACTGCCTCATCACGGAGTTCTGCCAGTAAAAGCGGCGCTTCTTCCTCGCTGATTTTTATTCCAAGTGTTTCATATTTGTGAACAACGGCAGCGGTCCCCGAATGCTTGCTGACGCCGATTTTCCTTTCTTTAAGGCCGACTTCCTCAGGGAGCATTATTTCATAATTCTCAGGGTCTTTGACTACCCCGTCCGCGTGGATCCCCGATGTATGCCTGAAAATATTTTCACCCACAATCGGTTTCCACTCAGGAATATAGCGGCCGGCAGCCTTCGCAACATATTCGCAAACTTCCCGGAACATTTCCGTTTTATAGCCTAAATCAATATTCAGGGAAATTTTCAACGCCATTATAACTTCTTCAAGCGCCGCGTTACCCGCCCGTTCTCCAAAACCGTTAACTGTCGTGGCAATCCATACTGTCCTGTCCGGATATTCTTCCGCGGCACGCACACCGGCGAGCGAATTCGCCACAGCCATTCCCAAATCGTCATGTGTATGCATCTCAACATCAATTTCCATATCCAGATAATCCTTAATCCTTCTGTATGTTTCAAAAGGATCGATGAAACCCAGCGTATCGCAGAAACGAAACCGGTCCGCTCCCGCTTCTTTTACCGCGTGCACGTATTCTTTTACAAATTCATGGTCTGACCGTGAAGCGTCTTCTGCATTCGCTGATACATAAAGCCCGAATTCTTTCGCGTATTTCACAGCTTTGACCTCGGTTTCTATTACCCACGGTTTTTCTTTATGAAGTTTTTTCCTAATCATAATGTCCGAAGTCGGCATTGAAATACAAATTGAGTCCACACCCAGGTCAATTGAATCCTTTATTTCATGTAATACAGGGCGGTGCCATCCCATCAGCAGGCTTTTTATCATTCCCATTTTTTTCCGGCGGATTAATTCCTTCACATATTGCCTTTCATATCCCTGCTGGGACGGGAACCCAAGTTCAATCATGTCAACGCCCAAATCATTTAAATATTGCGCGATTGTGATTTTTTCCCTGTTTGAAAATACAATCCCATAAGTCTGCTCTCCGTCACGAAGAGTTGTGTCCCCGATTTTTACCCTTTTCGCCATTTTGCTTAGATTAACAGTCGACCTCTGCATTTTTTTATGTTTTGACATAAATATCCCCTTTAAATATGTTTAATGTTATAAAGTTTTTAATGTTTGTCCGTCTCAGACAGATAACTTTCAACTTTACAACTTTATAACAATAGCTTCCCAATCCCTTCTTCAATTCTGTCCAATCCCTTCTGAATATTTTCCATTGATGCCGCGTATGAAAGACGGATATAATTATCATTGCCAAACGCGATTCCCGGGACCACCGCGACATTCATCTCTTCAAGGAGGTAGGAAGATAAATCCAGGGATGATTTAATCTCCCTGTTTTTAAAGTTTCTGCCAAGTAATTTTTTTATCCGCGGGAAAACATAAAACGCCCCATGGGGCATTTTGCAGGAAATACCTTTTATTTTATTTAACCTTTTAACCATATTTTTTCTACGCTCGGAGAATTCATTTACCATTTTATTAACTTCTTCCTGCGGGCCGTTTAAGGCCTCAACCGCCGCCTTCTGCGAAATAGACGCGGGGTTGGAGGTGGAATGGCTCTGGATATTATTGACCGCCTTTATTATATTTTCATCGCCCGCGGCATAACCTATGCGCCACCCGGTCATCGCGTATGTTTTTGACACACCGTTTACAACAATCGTATTTTTCTTAATTTCATCACCGAGGCTCGCTATGCTTACAAACATATTATTATCATAAATTGTTTTTTCATATATCTCATCCGAAATAACTATGATTCCTTTTTCTAAAACCACATCTGTTATTGCCTGAAGTTCTTCTTTCGTATAAATCATTCCCGTAGGATTAGAAGGGCTGTTTATAATTAACGCCTTGACATTTGTTCCAGCTTTCTTTTTCAGCGTTTCCGGCGTGATTTTAAAACCGTCTTTTTCTTTTGTCTGAACAATAACAGGTTTACCGCCTGCCATTTTTACCATTTCCGTATAGCTGACCCAGTATGGCGCAGGAATAATAACCTTGTCTCCCGGGTTTAAAATCGCCTGGAAGATATTATAGAGCGAGTGTTTCGCACCGCAAGACACAATAATCTCCTTTTTTGTGTAAGTTAAATTATTGTCCCTTTGAAATTTTCTAATAATGGCGTCTTTCAACTCGTCTGTCCCCCCGACCGGTGTGTATTTTGTAAAACCGGACTGGATGGCAGAAACGGCTTTATCTTTGATATTTTGCGGAGTGTCAAAATCCGGCTCTCCCGCGCCGAAACTTATAATATCTTTACCTTCCGCTTTCATCTTTTTTGCCAGGCTGTCTATTGCCAATGTCGGCGAAGGGCTGATGTTTTGCGCCCGTTTCGATATTTCCATCTTTCTATGTCTCCTTTTTCATTTTTATAAAATTCTTTAAAAGTTTTTTACCTTCTGTGGTTAAAATCGATTCAGGGTGAAACTGGACACCTTCAAGGTATGGAATTTCCTTATGCCTTATACCCATGATTTCACCTTCTTTTGTCCACGCGGAAATTTCAAAATGACCGGGAAGGGTTTCCCTTTTTACAATCAATGAATGATACCGGGTCGCCGTAAAAGGGTTTTCCAAACCTTCAAAAATTGTCTTTCCATCATGGTGAATCAATGACGTTTTTCCATGCATCAACCGTTCAGCCAACACCACCTGCCCGCCAAAGCAATAACCGATACACTGATGCCCCAGGCAAACTCCCAGAATCGGGATCCTGCCCGCGAATGTTTTTATGACATCATTTGAAATCCCGGCTTCTTTTGGTGTACAGGGTCCGGGGGAAATAACGATCCTGTCTGGTTTCAGGCTTTCGATCTCCGGCGTTGTTATTTTATCATTCCTGAAAACCTTTACATCCTCGCCAAGTTCTCCAAGGTACTGCACTAAATTATAAGTAAAAGAATCATAATTATCTATCATTAATAACATATTTATCCGCCCCCCTCTGCCATTTCTATAGCTTTTATCATACCCTTTGCTTTATTTACGCTTTCCTGGTATTCTTTTTCGGGGTCGGAATCAGCCACTATCCCTGCGCCGGCCTGGATATACGCGCTTTTGCCTTTGATTAAAATCGTCCTGATTGTTATGCAGGAATCCAGGTTACCGGAAAAACTGAAATACCCGACCATTCCCGCGTAAGGCCCTCTTTCCTCCCTTTCCAGTTCGGATATAATCTCCATCGCGCGCACTTTAGGAGCGCCTGAAACAGTCCCGGCCGGGAAAGTGGCGCGAATAAGATCGAACTGGTCCTTTCCCGGCAAAAGTTCGCCTACGACATCGGACACGATATGGATTACATGAGAATATTTTTCAATAACCATCATCTCCGGGACCTTGATTGTTTCGAATTTTGCCACTCGTCCCAGGTCATTCCTTCCAAGGTCAAGAAGCATTGTGTGTTCCGCAAGTTCTTTCGGGTCCTTTTTTAATTCTTCAATTAATTTTTCATCCTCCTCCGGCGTAATACCCCGGGGCCTTGTCCCGGCAATCGGCCTTAATTCTATTTTTTTGTCTTCCTTGCGCACAAAAACTTCCGGTGACGAGCCGACTAAATGGAACTTATCCATTTTCAGGTAAAACATGTAGGGTGAGGGGTTAACGATACGTAAACTTCTATAAATACCAAAGGGGCTCTGGCTGATTTTCGTCTGGAACCGCTGTGATAAAACAACCTGGAAAATGTCCCCGGCCCGGATATAATCTTTTGCCCTATCCACCATCTCTTTAAACCTTCTTTTATCGATATTGGAAGAAACACCGTCTCTTTCCATGGATGAAACTTCTTTTTTCTTTGCTTTCCTGGACGACAGATTGCTGTTTAACTGCAAGATTTTCTCCTCGATTTTCGAGGTTGTTTCCTTGTAACATTCCTCTAACGGTTTCTCAGGCATAATAAAAGCGTTCGAAACCACTTTTATCGTATGTTTAATATGATCAAAAACCAGGATAGTGTCTGTTAAAAGGAAAAGAGATTCCGGCAGGCAAAGATTATCTTTTTTGGGTCTCGGGATATTTTCAAAAAAATGGATGAACTCATATCCCAGGTACCCTACCAGTCCGCCGTGAAACCTCGGGAGTCCTTTAATCCGTACAGGCTGGTATTGCCGCAAAATTTCTCTAAGTGCATATAAAGGATCAACGAATTCTTTTGTTTCGGTTTCCCCGCCGCGTATAATCTCGATTTTCCTGCCCTTTGACCGGATAATTACCGACGGGTCACTCCCCAGAAAGGAATATCGGCCGACTGTTTCCCCTCCCTCAACACTTTCCAAAAGGAATGAATATTTTGATTTATCAATTTTCAAAAAGGCCGATACCGGAGTTTCAAGGTCTGCCAGTATTTCCTTGTAAACAGGGATAAGATTCCCCTCTTTGGCCTTTTCTTTAAATTCTTCTAATGACGGATAATACACGTAAACCTCGAATTAAAAAGTTAAAATAAAAATTTCAAAATTGCGGTATCACTCCGCGATAATAAATTTTACTCAGTGCACACTTCACTTCTGCTTTTTGACTTTTGACTTTTGCCTTTTTTTTAGCTCCGCATAAACCTCATCAGGTGTAATTCCATGATACCCGAGCAATACAAGCAAATGAAACCATATGTCGGCTGCTTCATGGATAATTTCTTCTTTTTTTTCGTCCCGCGACGCTAAAATAATTTCCGCGGTCTCTTCAGCTACCTTTTTAAGGATCTTTGTCTTGCCTTCCTTAAAAAGGCTTGCGGTATAAGAGCCTTTTTTCTTTGTCTTTTTTCTATCAAGAACTACCCGATAGATCTCATTTAAAATATCCGATTTATCTTTTCTCATTTTTTAAATATTCTAACATCCAAAGCTTTAAAAGTCAATAAATCCTATGGATCCGCTCTTTTAATCCCGTATCTTTTCTTTAAAGGTTTCGCGTAAAATAGAAGCGCCGACAAAAGGGTGAAACATATCACTCCCGAGAAAATAATAATGACCCTTATCCACGGCTCATTATTCTGTATGCGAAAGGCAACCAGCGCATAACCCGCGCGGACCCATTCCAGAGCGGCAAGTATCAAAGCCGCCTGCGCCGCTTTCGCGATTTGAGGCTCTGAAACTATAATAAGAGGAAATAATAAAACAAAAATGATTGAGGCAAATAATGTGTTGCCTTCACGTATGAAATGCACGGCCAATAATAAAAAGCTTATCATAGGAGGCGCCAGTAAAAGTAAAGCTGAAAGGCCCGGATACGCCTTTCTGAAAATAATCAACCTGATAAAATGCCCGCCAGCCAGGCATATCGAAGATATAAGAAGCGAACCCATTATTGAGACAGCCAGCCATTTACCCGTTTCTCCCGAATCCATATAACTTTTAATCGAATAATAAGAATAAACCGCGCAAAGCAAAATACTTAAAAAAATAAATATGGAATTATACCGGAAAACCGATTCTTTTTTCCCCTCTTCTTTGGGAGAAAACCTGATAAATAACAACAGGGACAGAAAAAATATAACTGATAATATGAGCAATGATATAACTGCCGTTAATAACATTCTAACCTCCGATCGAATTATGATCCACCGGCCAAAGAAGGCTTTTTCTTCATGCCGTCAATAAAATGAAAAAACGCAAGAATCGGGTGTTTTGACGTCATCCTGGGACCAGCGTATCTCATTACATCGCGGATTTTTTCTCTCATATCTTTTTTATAGCAATGCGTCGGGCAATTCGCGCAGGTTGTTTTTCCTTCCTGATAAGGGCATTTATCAAGCCTAAGCAAAGAGTATTCCATGAGTTCACTGCAGGCGGGGCAAATCCCGCTTTGCACCTTATGATTACCCTTGCAATACATTTCAATTGTAATTTTTAAGGTTTTTCTTTCTCTTTTCAGCCTTGGATGTTTGTATAGCATATTAAGCGTAGTATATCATAATTTAAGGTAAAGGACTTTTATCAATTGATCGGCAGGAAGTTTTACCGGAGGATTATATCACGGCTGGAGAGGCGAATCTGAACTCCATATTATTTCGAATTGTTTGTCTTTTTCTATCTTGCCTATTCTTATTGTTTTCCATGTGTGCTGGTTCCCAACATTTACGCAAACCATGCCTTCCGGCGCATTCAGGTTCTGCCCGACTATAAAGCGCATGACTTCTTCAGCATTGTCTGTTTCCGCATCTTCTACAGTTTGTTTCCATAGATATACTCCAAAATATCCGGCTTCTACTGCGTCATCAGTTATTTGGGACAGGCCGTATTTCCTGTTTAACTTTTTGATAAATTTTCTGTTTTCCTCTGAGTCTATATTCTGGAAATAACTCTTTACAAGATAATTTCCATATACCTCCTCGGCATACAAATGTTTAAATTCATCCTCAGTAATATTGAATGACATAACGGGAACTGATTCCGGCTTGATTTTTTTTGCCCTCAGGTTAATAAAAAAATAAACATTACTTTCTCCCAAAATCGTATTCAGAATAACATCGGGTTTAGTTTGAATTATTTTTTGCATTGCCTCGTCAAAATTGCCGCTCCCTGACGGGATATACGCTTCACCTACAACTTCGCCTTTCAGTTCATTAATATTGTTCTTAATAATTAAATTAAATATTTTTGAATAAGATGTGTCTGAACCAATAAGGAAAAACTTTTCCTTCCGGTTTTCAAAGCACCACTTGACAACAGGAATAATCTGCTGGTTCGGCATCGTGCCGGTAAAAATGATATTCGGATGTTTTTCAAATCCTTCAGATTTACAGGAACAAAACAGGATACTTTTATATTTTTCAAAAATGGGTTTTACAATTTCACAGACGCTGGAATTACCGCTGCAAAATACAACACTGACCTTTTCTTCGGTTATTATTCTTTTTACTTGTTCAGCCGCCGATGACAAATCATTTTCGAGTTCAACAATAACCGGCTCAATTTTTCTTTTCAACACTCCGCCTTCTTCGTTAATTTCGTCTATTCCAAGCATAACTGAACTAATAACAGTTTTTTTATTGGCGGGTATTCTTTCAGTCTTCATGTAAAATATGCCGATTTTAATTGGTTTTGTTTTTTCCAGCGCTGAATATCTTGCATTTGACACTTCCATGAACAAAGTAATATTGATAAGAAATATTCCAATAAAAATAAATATAGGTCTATTTTTATTTTTCATTTTCTTTAAAACATAAATTGCAGGTAGGATTATTATTTCAGTATAAATATATTATATTTAAAAATATTGAATTTGTCAAGTAAAAAAAATTATAGATTAACCTCTTCAATTGGCAAAAATATGTTTACTTTTGTCCATTTTTTTTCTTCACTGTCTATTTCTATCAAACCGTTATGGACATTGATAATTTCCCGTGTCAGATAAAGCCCAAGTCCGGTCCCTCCCCTTTTGGATGAATAAAACGGTGTAAAAAGATTAAGCATTTCCTCTTCCGGTATCCCTTCCCCTTTATCAAAAATCTCTATATTGATATGGTCTTCATTAAACGATGTTGTTAATCTTAAATATCCCTGTTCAGGCAGGGCCTGGACAGAATTTTTGATAATATTTATTAATGCCCGTCTCATCTGTTCATAATCGACAGAAACTTCAGGGACACCCTTCGTTAATTTTTCATCTATCTTTATCTTTTTACTAAAAATTAATTTATTAAGGCTGTCAAGGCTGTCTTTTATCAAACGATTGACATTTGTGAGAGTAAGATCGGTTGCAGAAAGTTTTGATAATGATAAATAATCATCTACGATATCATTCAGCCGGTCTATTTCCTTGTGTATTATGCCAAGCCTATGCTCCAGTTTCGGCGTAAATTCTTTTATGATTCTTTTAATTTCATCTTCTAAAAGATCTGTATTTAAAAAAAGCGAGTTCAAGGGATTTCGTATTTCATGGGCCACACAGCCTGCAATGGTACCCATGGCTGACAGCCTTTCTGTTTCCAGAAGCCTCTTTTTGACTTCCATTAATTCGCTTGTGTCACGAAAAGTAATAAGTATCCGCGGCAGCCCTTTTTCTTTGCTGTCTAACCTTGTAAAAGAAATTGTTATCGGAATACGTTCGCTATTTATGTTAATTATCGCGGCTTCCCGGTGCTTTAATTCTTTTCTGCCCTGTATTTCAATCAGAAAATCTTTTATTTGTATCGGGTCGGAAAAAAGGGCTGAAACATCAGTCCCTTTTTGCTCTTCTAAATCCAAACCTGTAAGTTTTTCCGCCACCTTGTTCCACGATAAAATTTCTCCCAGCTCGCTTACAGTAATCATCGCATCGGGGTAATAGCGGATAAACCCGGTAAGATAATCTTTTAATTTATCCTCTTTTTCAACTCGTTTTTTCATTAAAAATTATCATAACATATTTTTATTTTTATTCAAGAAATTTCAGGAGGCTTTGACAACAATAAACAATTAATTTGACAATTTATATTTTTTTGGTAAAATAACCCTTCAAGAGGAAATACCAAAAATGAACTTAACAGAAAGAGTATTCGTAATATTAGGTGTTCCAATAACATGGAATGATATTTTCAACTGGCTTTTTCTTATAGCCTCCACGGTTACATTATTTGTTGCTATTGTGTTACAAATAATCCAATCAATAAAAAATTGGAAAAAAACTGATAAATGACCGCAATTGTTGTTATTCCTACTTATAATGAAGCCAGTAATATAGTTTCTCTTATAAAAAAAATCCTAAGTTTCAATCTCAATCTTGGCATTCTGGTTGTTGACGACAACTCCCCTGACGGGACAGGAAAAATTGCCGATGACCTTGCCAAACAATATCCGCAGGTATCGGTAATTCACCGTCCTAAAAAACAAGGGCTCGGCCGTGCATACATCGAAGGTTTCCATTATGCAATAAAACAAAAACCCGACTATGTAATAGAAATGGATGCGGATTTTTCGCATAACCCTGAAAAAATACCCGAGTTTTTAAAAGAGATTAAAAATTACGACCTTGTTATCGGTTCCCGCTATCTTAACGGCATGGTCAGTGTTATTAACTGGCCGATAAAAAGGCTTATTATAAGCCTTACAGCTAATAATTATATCAGATTAATTACCGGGCTGAAAATACATGACTGCACCGGCGGTTTTAAATGTTTCCGCCGTGAAGTTCTGGAAAATATAGACTTGGACAAAGTTAAATCTGACGGGTATGCTTTCCAGATAGAAATGAATTTCCGCGCACAGGAACTTGGATATAGAATCGGAGAAATTCCTATTATATTTGTAGACCGCCATTCCGGCACGTCCAAAATGTCACAGAAGATTATGTGGGAGGCCTTTTTTTTAGTGTGGAAGCTCCGAATTGGGTCAATTTTTAAAAGCCATAATAATGAAAAGGTTCGAGATAATAAACCAAACTGATATCTACACCAATAAAATTTTTAACGATTATATAAATTGTTTTCCAAAACTAAAAGATTTCTTCGGCTGCCGTCCCTCCTTTGAAGCTCTTCCTGAAAACAATGTTCCCCGCGATAATGCGCTTATTGAACACCTTATGGAATATAACAAAAAATTTTACTGCGGCGAAAAAACACTAAATAATTTACTCCTGCTAAAAGATAAAACTACCTCCATAGTCTCTACCGGCCAGCAGCCGGGTCCTTTTATCGGACCTCTTTATACCATTTATAAAACTATTACGGCTGTTATTCTTGCTGATACCTTAACAAAAAAAACAGGCAAAAAATTCATCCCTGTATTCTGGATTGAATCTTCAGACAGTAATATCGCGGGTATTTCTTCTTTTTTTTATATAAACAGGGAAAATAAACTAAAAGACCTGAATTTTCCTTTGCCAAAAGAAAAAACAGGGGCATCCTTTTCTAAAATCGCAGTCAACCTTCAAGATATAAATAAATTTATTTCAAATATTAAAAACGATATTGACGGAGAGAAAAAAGAGGGAATTTTCAGTCATTTCCGGGACATACTGCAGGAAAACACCAATTTCGTTGAATTTTTTGCATCTTTAATGAGTTTTCTTTTCTCAAAATACGGGCTTGTGTTAATAGACCCGCAGCAGGCTGTTGTCCAAAAGTTTCTAAAACCTATTTTTCAAAAAGAAATACAAAATCCTTCTATTTCTCCTTCCCTGGTTAAAAAGGCCTGTGATAAATTAACTGAAGAAGGATATATCCCCAGCCTTAATATATTTCCCAACTCCACCCTTGTTTTCCTTGAAGAAAACGGAAAAAGAGAAAAATTAAATTTTTATCCCGGGCATTATAAAACGGGAAAGACAACATATTCCAAAGAAAAACTTCTTTGCATCCTGGAAGAAAATCCGGGCATATTCAGCCCTAATGTCGCTTTAAGGCCGATCGCGCAGGATTTTCTGTTAAGAAGTTCCATTTATGTTGCCGGCCCCAATGAAACAGCCTACTGGGCCCAATTAAAAGAACTATATGACTTTCATAAAATTAGTATGCCGATGGTTTTCCCCCGGCTTGGCGCGACACTAATCCCCTCACTTGTATCAGAATTAATGTCAAGCTGCAAATTATCCTTTTTTGACTTTAACAACAGGCTGGATAAAAAAATAAGTCTGATGGTCAGGCAAAAGCCTGAATTAAAAATTATTTTCAATTATTTATTCCCGCAGCAGGTTCTTCAGGAAAGAAGGTTGAATATATTGCAATTTCTGGTAAAATATGATGTGAAATTTATAGATGAATTGGTGCGGGTATTTTCTTCCAATGACAAAATATTCGGAATACATTATTTAATTTATCTATAAAAATTCAGACGGATAACTTAAAAAGAAAATGGTGAAATTATGCAGCTTGACATTTTAGCTTTTGGCGCGCATCCCGATGACGTGGAAATATGCGCGGGCGGATTTTTATATAAAATGAAAACCCTTGGGTATAAAACAGGTGTAATCGACCTCACAAGGGGTGAAAACGGAACATACGGAACACCCAAACAAAGGAAAAAAGAATCTGCCAGGGCTTCCGGGATATTAAAATTAAACATAAGAGAAACACTTGACATGGGGGACGCGAAGGTTTCAGACTGTGAAGAAAACCGGGTAATTCTCGCTGAAAAAATAAGATTTTATAAACCAAGGATTTTACTCCTGCCATATTGGCACGATGCGCATCCTGACCATGTTACAACTTCAATCCTGGGGGAAAAAGCGTGTTTTTACGCCAAATTGAAAAATTTACACATCCCGCTTTCTCCTTATAAGGTTGAAATTGTATTTTTTTATCAGTTACATGAATTTGTATCGCCGAGTTTCATCGTTGATATTTCAAGTGAATTCCCTGTAAAAATGAATGCCATTAAGGCGTATCGTTCACAATTCGGGATAAAAGAGAGAAAAGTTTTTTTGGAAAAAATAGAAACAAAATCCAAATTTTGCGGGCACCTTGTCCAAACCAGATACGGAGAACCGTTTATTTCTAAAGTTCCCCTAAAAATATCAGATCCGCTGACTCTTTAAAACGCTATAGGGTGAAGGGGCTATGCTCCAGGGAGGAGTGAATATTTTCCCTAAACCCTGGAACCCAGACCCTAGACCCTGGAGCCTATTTATGTTAAAAATCGGAATCGCGTGTTTTCCTACTTATGGCGGGAGCGGCGCTATCGCAACTGAGCTCGGAATGTACATGGCCCGGAAGGGGCATGATGTCCATTTTATTTCATCACAAAAACCTTTCAGGCTGAAAAGCGGATTAGAAAATGTATATTTCCATCCGGTGAAAACCAAACCTTATCCCGTATTTTCTTACCCGCTATACTCTTTTGCTTTAGCAAGTGAGATGAAGGAAGTAGCGGAAAACTATAAACTTGACCTCTTTCATGTCCATTACGCTTTGCCGCATACTATTTCCGCGTATCTCGCGAAAATAATTTCATCAAGAAAACCTAAAATTATTACCACGCTCCATGGAACGGATATTCATCTGATCGGGCTTGACCCGGGATATTTTCCATTGGTCAAATTCGGCCTTGAAGTAAGCGACGGGGTAACAGCGGTTTCCCGCTATTTAAAAAAAGTAACCGAAGAAAAATTTTGCTCGAAGTGTGATATAAAATTAATTCCCAACTTTATTAACCCGGAATATCTTAAAAGAAAATCCGTTAATAGAAAGCATGATAAAGTTATTCTGCATATTTCAAATTTCCGGCCGATAAAAAGAACTCTGGATGTAATAAAAGTTTTTAATATTGTCCGGCAGAAAACAGATACCCGCCTTTTGATGGCCGGTGACGGGCCTGATAAACATAAATGTATTGAACTTGCTCATAAATTAAAGCTGACTCGCCATATCACATTTTTAGGCAACCAGAAAAATATAACAGAAATATTTTCAAGATCGGATATCCTGATACTGCCCTCGGAAAACGAAAGTTTCGGTTTGACCGCGCTTGAAGCTATGGCATGCGAGGTCCCGGTTATCGCCTCAAACGCGGGGGGGCTTCCCGAGGTTATAAAAGATTGTAAAACAGGCTACCTCCTGCCTGTCGGCGACATAAAAGGAATGGCTAAGAAGGCAATTGAACTTCTGGAACACCCGGAAAAAAGAAAAAAAATGGGAGCCCTTGGCAGAATGTACGCGATAAAAAATTTTTCAATAGAAAAAATCGGAGCTGAATATGAAAGATACTACAGATCTTTTTTCTGAGATAAAAGGAAGATTTTATTTAATAGACTCCCATTCCTACATCTACCGGGCGTTCTACGCGATCCACGACCTTAAAAATTCAAAAGGGCAAATGACCAATGCTGTATATGGTTTTACAAATATGCTTTTAAAAATCCTGAAGGAAGAAAAGCCGGATTATATAGCCTGCGCCTTTGACCATCCTAAACCTACCTGGAGGGCGGAGGAATTTAATGATTATAAAATCCACCGCAAACCCATGCCGGATGACCTGAAAAGCCAGATCCCTTATATCAAAGAGGTGGTAAACGGATTCAATATCCCTATCTTCGAAATGCCCGGTTTTGAGGCGGACGACCTTATCGGGACGATCGCTAAACATGTCACAGAAGAGTCCCTGGAAGTCACGATCGTATCCTCCGACAAAGATATTCTTCAACTGGTAAACGGCAAAATCAAAGTCCTGAATGACCGCGGGGAAAAAATATACTATGACAGGGACGCTGTTATAGAAAAAATGGGCGTTCCGCCTGAAAATATTCCTGATTTTCTGGCGCTCTGCGGAGACAGTTCCGACAATATTCCCGGTGTGGACGGCATCGGGCAAAAAGGCGCGTTGAACCTGATAACCCGCTTCAAAACGATAGAAAACCTCATTGAAAACGCGAACGAAATAAAAAATGAGAAACAAAAAAAATCCATTATCGAAAATAAAGAAAATGCCTTGTTAAGCAAAAGGCTTGCGGTAATCAAAACCGACGTGCCGTTTGACATTGACATATATGATTGCAGGATAAAAGAGTTTAACCGTGAAAAACTGGAGCAATTATTTAAAGAGCTGGAATTTAAAGGTTTTCTGAAAGACATCGTAGGCGCGTAGGCACGGAATAAAATCCCGTTCAAAAGTATCACTAATTGGATTGGTATTAGCAAAATGATAACCAGTGAACGATTGGCTAAAGAATATTTAGAACATAAAGTATTTGCACAACTGCTCATTTTTTGCCTTGACATCACATTTCACATTTGATACAATTTCATCATAAATATGAAATATAGAGAAATATTACTTGACCAGTTGAAATCACAGCCATATTTTGACAAAACAGCTTTTTATCAGCTTAGCAAACAGTATGGACTTAAAATCGCCACAGTTGATACCTATATAAGCCGGTCTTTAAAGCGCAAAGAAATTATCCCTCTCAAGAATGGGCTATATGTATCCGCTGATTTTTATAATAAAAACAAGGGAGATATTTCCTATTTATTCTACCTCGCTAATATTCTTCGCGCGCCGTCGTATGTAAGCTCATGGGCCGCGCTTCAGTATTACAACCTGACCACCGAAGCAATACACGCGATAACGTCAACCACTTTAAAAGTAACCCGGGCGTATAAAACAAAGATAGGTAATTTTTCTTACCAGTCAATACAGAAGGAATTGTTTTCGAATTTTGCTTTAACGAAAGATAAATTTGATTTCTTTATTGCCTCTCCGGCAAAAGCATTATTCGACCTGCTTTATTTCAGGACACACCAATTCCGCGGGGTGCGGTTTGAGGATATAAAAATACTAATCGAAGAGTTACGCGTTGATATTGATGAGATAAGCCCGGAAGAGCAGAAAAAATTTTATACAATGATAAAAAACTATATATGACTATGAATAATCAAATTCTTATAACCCTTAAAAGAAAACTTGAAGACATTTCCGCCAGTGGGAACATTGATGTCGAGACACAACGAAACTCACTCAAAGAGGAACTGCAATTTTATGTCCTTAATTTTATTTATCATCATCCAGATTACAGCAATTGGACTATGTACGGCGGCTCAGCACTCCGTATATGCCATGGACTTGACCGTATGTCGGTTGATCTGGATTTTGAAATTGCGCACCCTGTTTCAGATACATTTCTGAATGAATTGAAAGAAGAAATTGAAACACATTTTAAAAATATTTATGGTTCTGGCCAGGAGTTTCTGACAATATCAATAACAAATGGAAGAGGATTGCTTTTACGTTTCCACATTGGTAATGAGTTAGGTATCAGCCATCCGTCAAAACAGGTGCACGTCAAAATTGATCTCAATCACTTTAATGCCCCAAAGGCCGTAATTGAGCGTTGGCCAAAAAACTTCAATCAGCTTTCTTTTGTTATCAAAACCTACAATATGTCCACACTTATGGCAAGCAAGATCGCCGCGATTTTCCTGCGCGGACAGCGCGGGGTAGGCAAGACGGTATATGAAGAAAAAGGACGCGACATATATGATCTTCTTTGGTATATGGATAAAAAAGTGGTGCCCGATCTTAACTATCTCATTGAAAAGGGCGTTGGTGTAAAAGACTTGAGCGCGCTTTTTGACAGACTTACCTTACAGATGAACAAGGTAAATGACACGAATCTCAAACAGGATCTCATGCCTCTTTTCGTGAATCAGATATTTATTGAGAATTGGCTCAAAAATTGGCGGGAAAGCTATTTTCACCTCCTTGATGGATATAAAATTTGCAGAGTAACCACATTAGAAAGTGTGGATGTTCATCAGGATTTTGATACCGAAAATTTTTCTTTCGCGTATTGGTACAATACAGAAGATAAAAAATCAGTAAAAATTATTTATTCTATTACTGATGATTGGATTGAGGATAGAAATGGAGATTTGTCGATACCAGTAGACGGTAAAATTAAAAATCTGGTTAAATTTGATAATAACGTAGTTAAAAATAGACATGTTTCGCAGGATAAATTGATACAGTACGCTACACTTTTTTATCAGAAAACCGAAAATTACCTTAAAAAAACAAATCGTATAACGCTCGGCAGCACCATTACAACCAAACTTGTCAGAACAACTGCGGATAATCTGAATCAGAAAGAACAGATTGTGCTTAATAAATCAGCCCTGCTTTCTTGTGAATTAGATGACTTACTAAAATAAGTAATATGAGCAAAAAAAGCTATGAAAATAAAAAAATAAAACGCAAAAGTATAAAGAAATCCTATGGAAAACTTAACTTGGAGACTGATATTCTACAATTAAGAGAAAGGGAATTAGATGAAATCCAAAACTCTCGTCATAGGCATCACAGGCGGCCTTGCCTCCGGGAAATCAACCGCCGCGGGCATTCTACATGAATTAACCGGGGCGACTGTAATTGACGCGGACAGAATCGGGCACGGCCTCATGGCCCCTGGATCAGTTTGCTTTAGAAAAATAATTAATTTTTTAGGCAGTGATATATTAAAAAAAGACGGTTCCATTGACCGGAAGATACTCGGGAAAATTGTGTTTTCCTCTCCTGTTAAATTAAAAAAGCTGGAAAACATACTCCATCCGGCAATAATATCAGAGATAATAAAACAAATAAAAATCCATAAAAAATCGGGCCGCAAAATGGTCATTCTGGACGCGCCGCTTTTAATAGAAACCGGTTTAACCCGTCTAACGGATAAATTAATCGTTGTTTCCTCTTTAAAAAGCCTCCGGATCAGGCGGTTCGCGGGTAAAAATAGAAACAGAAAAAAACTTGCTGAAAAGATCATCGCGTCCCAAATGCCTTTAAAAGAAAAGATAAAATTTGCCGATATCCATATAAAAAATAATTCATCAAGAACAGGCCTTAAAAAAATATTAGAAAAATCACTTGACAAATTGCTGGAATAATATATACTATAGTTTGAAATAATTGAAAACCAACCATAAAATCAATTTCACTTCAGGTTGTAGTTCTCTTCCAGTTAATGGATTAAATAAATATTGAGTATGGTGTATTTTTTTTATCAAATCAAACTTTTCCGTTTATCCTGTTAAAAAAATGCTATTTCTTTGTCTATTTTCTATTCTAAATCTAAATGGAAATTAATTATAATCTGATGATGTGTTAAAAATGTATTCAAAAGGAGAAATAAATGGATATTGGCGCGCTACAAGGTAAAACTATCTCTGAATTAAGCGAGATTGCACATGACCTGAAAATAGAAGGTGTAAGTAATTTAAGAAAACAGGAACTGATTTTTAAGATCCTCAGGGGGCAGACTGAAAAAAACGGCCTTATTTTCGGGCAGGGAGTTCTGGAGGTTTTGCAGGACGGGTATGGGTTCCTGCGTTCAGAGAAATATAATTATCTTCCCGGTCCGGATGATATATATGTTTCACCGTCACAGATCAGAAAATTTTCACTCAGGACTGGCGATGTTGTATCAGGACAAATACGCCCTCCAAAAGAAGGTGAAAGATATTTCGCCCTTTTGCACGTCGAGGCAATCAATTTTGAAAATCCTGAAATCGCGAAAAGCAAGATACTTTTTGATAACCTGACTCCACTCTATCCTCAAAAAAGGATAAAACTTGAAACAACAAAAACTAATTTATCGATGCGGGTCATGGATCTGATCACTCCCATAGGAAAAGGCCAGAGGGGATTAATTGTAGCCCCGCCCAGAACCGGTAAAACCATGCTTCTTCAGGCAATTGCCAACAGCGTCACGACTAACCACCCTGAAGTAGTGTTAATTGTACTTTTAATTGATGAAAGGCCCGAAGAAGTAACCGATATGCAGCGTTCAGTCAAAGGAGAAGTAATCAGTTCCACGTTTGACGAACCGCCGACAAGGCATGTTCAGGTAGCGGAAATGGTTCTGGAAAAAGCAAAAAGGCTGGTTGAACACCAGAAAGATGTTGTAATCCTGTTAGACAGTATCACCCGTCTCGCGCGTGCTTACAATTCTATTATTCCTTCAAGCGGCAAGGTGCTTTCAGGAGGAATTGATTCGAACGCCCTCCAGCGCCCGAAACGGTTCTTCGGGTCCGCCAGAAATATTGAAGAAGGCGGGAGTTTAACAATACTCGCGACTGCCCTTGTTGACACCGGGAGCAGGATGGATGACGTAATTTTTGAAGAGTTCAAGGGGACCGGAAACATGGAACTGCACCTTGACAGGGGCCTTATAGAAAAACGCATTTTCCCCGCGATTAATGTGGGTAAATCAGGAACAAGGCATGAAGAGCTCTTGATGGAAAAAGACGAGCTCAGCCGTGTATGGCTTCTTTTACGCGTGCTTCACCAGTTAAGCGAAACTGAAATAATGGAATTATTGCTTGAAAAATTAGCCAAAACAAAAAATAACAAAGATTTCCTCGAGTCAATTAACAGCAACGAAAAATAGCCTCCCCTTCCCCTCCTTAAAGAGGGGATTGAGGAACAGCAAAATAATAGAAAGGGGTTTTTCAGAATGAAAGAAGGTATTCATCCAAAATATGAAGAGATCACGGTAACTTGCGCGTGCGGGAATAAATTTGTGACCCGCTCAACTAAAAGCGAGTTAAAATTAGAAATATGTTCACAGTGCCATCCGTTTTTTACAGGAAAACACAAACTTATTGATACTGCCGGCCGGATTGAAAAATTCAGAAAAAAATATAAAAAAGATGATTCCGCTGTTCAAAAAACTGCATGAGCAAGGTCAGGGTTGATATTAAAAGATTGCCGGGGAATGAAGATATCCCCGTTCCCTGTTTTATGAGTAAACACGCGGCCGGCGCGGATATAGCGGCAGCCGTTAAAACACCTGTCACTATCTTTCCCGGTGAAACAAAACTGATCCCTGCCGGCTTGCAAATAGCGTTGCCGCCAGGTTACGAGGCCCAAATCAGGCCGAGAAGCGGTTTGGCGCTAAAACACAGTATTGGAATCTTGAACAGCCCCGGTACTATTGATGCTGATTACAGAGGCGAGATAGGAATCATAATGATAAATCTGGGAAAATCGCCTTTTGTAATTAACCGCGGAGACCGCATTGCCCAGATGGTTATCAATAAAGTGTCTCAGGTTGAATTTATTTTAAAAGACGGCCTTCCTGAAACAAAAAGAAATGACGGCGGGTTCGGGCACACGGGGAAATAAAAAAGTAAATGCGTATGCGCGTGAAAGCGTTTAAGCGTTAAAATATAAATTCGCATTTACGCTTCTACGCATCAACGCTTTAACTTCCTTTTATCTTTTTGTTAAAAAAGATAAAATAACAATCCCTCCCAGAATTATTCTATAATATCCAAACAACTTAAAATCCCTTTTGCTTATGAAATTCATAAAACCGGCAATTACTATCCATGCGACAAGAAAAGAAACAATAAATCCAACCGAAAGAGATACAAGCTCGCTTGAAGACAAAACCATGCCAGCCTTCAAAAAAGAATAAGCTGATGCCGCTGCAATTGTAGGAATGGCCAGATAGAATGAAAATTCCACAGCAACAATTCGTGAACATCCGAGAAGCATCGCCCCGATTATAGTCGCGCCGGACCTGGATGTTCCGGGTATCATCGCAAGGCACTGGATGAGGCCGATAAGAAAAGAAGTCTTATAATTTAAATTTTCAATTGTCTGAATTTTATCGCATGTTTTCCGGCCTTCTAAAAGAATCAGCGCAATTCCGCCGATTACAAGCGCCACGGCAACGGTTACAGGATTAAATAACAGCTCCTCTATTTGCTTTTTGAATAACGCGCCGATAAACAAGGCGGGAATTACTCCCATAATTGTCTTTTTCCAAATATCAAATATTTTATCTCTTTCAACCAGACTCTTCTTCCCAAACGGCAAAATCCTGCTCCTGAAAAACACAATTACGGATAAAATAGCGCCAAGCTGTATTACGATATCAAACATCTTTGTGAACCGTTCGCTGAAGGAAATATACTGGTTTACAAGAATCAAATGCCCCGTTGAGGAAACAGGCAGAAATTCAGTAACCCCTTCGACTATGCCGAGAATAACAGCTTTAACTATATCATTCATATATCAA
This sequence comes from bacterium, assembly GCA_040754625.1. Classification (NCBI taxonomy): domain Bacteria; species bacterium. The sequence continues at coordinate 25,419 of JBFMCF010000104.1, forward strand.
TCTTTTAACGTTTAGGAAGATTTTCAAGATATTTTAATACCGTAAAAACCGGGTATGCGTTTTTGTAATCGTCTGTGCCTGCCACATACACTTTCTCGGGAAGAGCTTCCCCTTCAAATATTCTTTCCTCGACAAGAACCTTGTCCAGCCAGTCAACGATCGATACTTTCGCGAAACCCCTGTAGGCATCTCCTATAACCTGGCCTGTCTTTTCGTCAGTATAATACCCCTCTTTCTCCCTGAACCACTCTATTAATAGCACTGTGCCCACTTCCTGCGGCTTTTCAGCCTTTAATACATCAGATAATCCAAGGTATGTCTGGGAATCAACGGTCTTTGTCCCGGTATCGATTGTCACTATTTTGCCTCTCACATAAGGCTCACCGCTGTAATCCTTCGTTATCTCCGTTTCCAGGTAGGATTGAATCTGTGGCAGAAAGACCTTCATCCTGCCTTCGTTACTCATGCCCGTGATAAAGATTTTTATCAGCGCGTATACTATAAGCAGAATAAACGTTATAAAAAATAGGATTAATTTTCTCTTCATGGTTTAAAAGGATTTTATTTTATCTGATACGAATGGACTTGTCAAGCGGAACAAACAGCCTTCTTTTATACTTTGCCTTTAAATTATTGCCATTGTATAATATTCAGTAAGTAAAGGAAAAATAAAATGGTTAAAACGGAGCGGGAACTAAAAAACGCCATTAAAAGCAGGGCAATGGCATACGCGTTTATTTATGAAGAAATGAAGAAAAATCTGGGAGTAAAAAAAACGGATAAATTTTTTTCAAAAAGCATCTATAAGTTTGGAGAATCGAAATGCGGAAAATATAAAGAGGCCATTGAAAAAGGCGGCCTGAAAGCTCTCGCGAAGGAATTCGTAAAATCCTCGCCTCTCGGCGGTAAAATTTTCAGGCCGGGAATAGAAAAAGTGAATGAAAAAGAATGTATTCTTACCATGAAAGCATGCCCTCTGGTTGAGGCATGGAAAGAAAATAAATTTTCGGACGATAAAATCAAAACATTATGAGATATCGCCTATCAAATCGACCTCGGCACATTTCATGCCTGCGGATTGAATGTTGAATTTACGCACAGGATTGGAGCGGGGGATAAAAAGTGCAGGATGGTTTTTAATAATCTAAAAATATATAGCGGTCACACATGTCTTCCATATAAATCAAGAATTTTTTAATGCCGCCAGATGAATAAATTTATCAAGATGGTCCGCTAAAAATATCGGGACATTAATAAGGTTACCGTCTTTCTTAAGATTCTTAATAGAAAATCTTACACGGATTAACGGGGCATATTTTTGATTGTACAAAACAAAGCTCTTGCCTCGCACATTTTCATCCGACTTAACTTCTATAGGAATAATATCATTACCGCGCTGAATAGTAAAATCAACCTCGGCTGTTGCCCCTGAAGACCAGTATCTCGGCAATCCTTCATATTGAGTCACAAGGCTTTGCAAAACATAGTTCTCGGAAAGCGCCCCTTTAAACTCCGAAAATAACCGGTTACCTTCACTGAACGACACCGGGTCAAGTAATGCCAGCCGGCGCAAGAGCCCGACATCAACCGCATAAAGTTTAAATGCGCTCAGGTCGTCATACGCCGAGACAGGCAGGCCAGGCTTTGTGCTCCGGTATATTTTATATCCAATCCCCGCGTTACAAAGCCAGACAAGAGCATCTTCATACTCTCTTGCCCTTACCCCTTCCTTGACCAATTTATACGTAAACTTTTTATTTTCTCTTGAAAGCTGTGATGGTATCGACGACCAGATCAACCCCAGCTTGGCAATATCCTTTATTTCCGCGTGTTTTGAAAAATCAAGCTCGTAGGCATCCAATATATCCCGCAATACCTTTTGAACCCTCGCGACATTTCTTTCTTCCGCCCAGGAGCGCACTGATTCAGGCATGCCTCCGGTGATAAAATACATCTTCAATTTTTCATATAACGGATTAAAGAAGATATCTGGTATGGGTTCCAGGCCATCAATGCCATCAATATATTGAACAAGTTTTTCCTCTCCCATCGCCCATAAAAACTCTGTAAACGTCATCGGATATATCGCCAGAAACTCAATTTTTCCAACTGGAAACGACTCCGGTTTTGATACCCTGACACCCAACAATGACCCCGCGCAGGCGATATGATATTCCGGCGCGGTTTCGTAAAAATATTTCAACGCGTTGAGCGCCGCGTTACATTCCTGAATTTCATCAAAAATAATAAGTGTTTTCCCCGGGAGAATCGGAGCGCCGTTAATCAAAGTAAGATTTTGAAGGATCCTTTTAACGTCTTTGGTTGTTTCGAAATATTGTTTTAATTCTCCTTGCTCATCAAAATTAAAATAAGCCGTATTTTCATAATATTTTTTGCCAAATTCCTTTAACAACCACGTCTTACCGACCTGGCGAACACCTTTCAAAATAAGCGGTTTCCTATGTTCCGATTTTCTCCAAAAAACCAATTGTTTTATTATTGACCGCTCCATCATTTCACCTTTTTGATTAAGTTTATGTGATAAAAATCACATTTTATCAATCAAATTGTATTACAGAACATAAAAAAATGCAAGCTTTTTAATCTCCAGCACATTATACCTTTCGCTCTTGGTTTGTCCAATCAAGAAGTTTCTTCTTTAATTCTTCCTTTGACGGCAAATAGAGGCGGTATTCTTTCGCGTGGATGTTGGCGTCTTTCGGAAGGGTAATTTCAACCAGGGCCTCGCGGTTTTTTCGGCAAAGTATAATCCCGATGGTTGAGTTTTCACTTTCAGTCTTCACATGCCGGTCGAAATAATTGACGTACATTTGCATTTGCCCAAGATCCTGATGAGTTAATTTACCGATTTTAAGGTCAATCAGTACATAACAATTAAGAAGGCGGTTATAAAAAACCAGATCGACAAAAAAGTGGTCCTCGTCAAAAGTGAACCGTTTCTGGCGCGCCTCAAAAAGAAAACCTTTGCCAAGTTCCAGAAGAAAATGCTCAAGTTTATCAATGATTGCCCGCTCCAAATCGGATTCTGAATATTTAGAATCTTCTTCAAGCCCCAGGAATTCTAAAACAAACGGATTTTTTCAGGCTTTGTAACAACTTGGCCTTCCTTTGCCAGCTTTTGAACACCTTCTTTATCCCGGCTTAGCGCCAAACGCTCATAAAACCCGGAGTTAAATTGACGCGTGAGTTCCGGCAGTGTCCATCCATTATTTTCCGCCTCTATATTCATAGAAACTTCGGGCATTATCGTCTTTAATCCCAACGAGGAAAACATATTGAGACCAGCTAAGGCCAAATAACGGTTTCCCTGATTTGGCAGATGGGATCTGCAAAATCCCGGGGAGCTGAACATCCTTGGATTGGCTAGACTCCGTCTGACTTTTTTGCCCTTCAATCAATTTGGCAGATGGCATCTGCCAAATGTGAGAGGCCCTCCCCTGATAGACTAAATAAAACTTACGCATATTCCTTAAGTTCCGAAAGAATTAATTCGCGGATTTCTCTAAATAATGTTTTGTCATCGAAAGTATTTACCTTGGCAGTTATTATTTGTTTTTTCATGTTTTTTCCCCTATCTAAAATTTCGTAATGTCAAAAATCTCTTTGACATTTTATTAAAATTCCTTATCATTATCGATAAAAATCAACTTTTTAAATGCTCCCCCCTGTTTTTAAGAAAATTTTGAGGTATAATAATCATCATATTGTG
>JBFMCF010000105.1 GCA_040754625.1 bacterium
TTATTCAAGAGGGTGGTCTGCACTACATTCACTTTTTTTTAATCCGCTATTGATTTATCAAGCTTTTTTAGATTTCCTTTAGCTAAAAAATATCATTCCCAATATCACACTGCGGAACTTGGGCTAGGTGCCAGAGCACTAGATTCAATAGGATGAACTGTATATGGGCAGTAAAAAACTTGCATGATAGTCAATGCCATGTGTATCTGCCATAATTTCCAATTCCCAATATTTCGCCGGTCTGTCCTTCAGTTTAGTCTCACAGCCATTTTGTGGTAACGAAAACTTCAAATCAAGTGTCAACAAATTGTTGTATTTAAAATCCTGACCTGTTAAAGTAAGCGTATCCGCGTAAAGCTGGTAACATATAGTCTCAATATTTCCACCCCTCATCTCATAACGTTCTTCAATAAATCTCAACGTGGCCTTCAATTGTCGTATATCACTGAGTTTTTTTTCAGTCTGGAAAGTAACGTTTAGCTCACTTCCGGGAAAATAAGGAAATGAGATAAATTTCAATCTTCCTGGGCCGTATTTCCTCTTCCGGGAAAAAAGATAAATACTGTAGCCGAAGATCATGATAACTAAGAGGTCAAAAAAACCGACTATTAATCCACAAGTGATTCTTGCTTCAGGAATTTGGCCGGATATAAAGGCTACCCAGTTAAACGGCATAAGAAATAAAGTGAGGAAGATTCCGAATCCGAAGGCTTTTTCTGCGGACTTCACGCTTCTGTCATTAATACCTGTTGAATCCCACGAATAGTCCCACCGCCACGGTTCATTTGGATAAAACTTTTGAATATTTTCCATTTTTTTATTACGGAAAATTTCTTTTAAGCTCGCAATAATAATCCATATTCCAAAGAACGGAAAAAATAGAAGTGTGCTGATAACCAACGGGAAAGGCATTTCGGATTGATCTCCGGGTGGCCTGTTATGGGAAACTATAATTATAAAAATAATGCCGGCAATCACAAAAAGTGATCCAAAAATAACATTTTTATATTTATTATTTGCTGATCCACTGATAGGGGAGTGTTTTACTAATCTTTTAATTTCTAATTCAGGCATATTTTTGGAAAATCCTTTTTTAAGTTCTCGATGCCAAAAATTCCGCTATGGCCAAATCATTCGGCGTGGTGATTTTTATATTTTTCTCGTTTCCGATAAAAATTTTTACTTTTTTACCCATTCGTTCTACCAGGCTTGAATCGTCGGTCCCTGTAAATTTTTCTTCAAAAGCCTTTTGATAGGCTTTTAAAATCAATTCACTTGAAAAAGCCTGCGGTGTCTGGGCCTGAAATAAATCTTTCCTGGGAGGAGTTTTTATTATTTTTTTGTCCCGTGAAACTATTTTTATTGTATCTCTTACAGGCACGGCGGTGACGACGGCCTTATTTTTTTTTACTTCACGTATTAAACTGGGGAGTAACTTTTTGTCAAAAAAGGGGCGTACCGCATCGTGTATAAGAATATGCCCTGAATTTGGATTACAGGCATTGAGGCCGTTAAATACCGATTCCTGCCTGGTTTTACCTCCTGCGACGATTTGTTTGACTTTATCAAATTTATATTTTGCCACGATATTATTTTTGCAGAGTGTTATGTCATCTTTTGGCACTGCCAATATGATTTCAGAAATAAGAGGGCTGTTTTGAAAAATCGAAATTGTATAGGCAAGAATTGGTTTTTTATTTAAAAGATAATATTGCTTTTTGAAGCCTATTCTTTTACCAAATCCTGCTGAGGGGATTACAACGCTTATCATTTTTGCTTCCTGTAACAGGGCAGGTTCATAACCTGGCCCCTACTCATTTTTTACTTCCTGTTTAAACTGCGCGAAAATCATCCTGCCCGCGGTGTTTTGAAGGACGCTTGTCACCAGGGCCTCAATATTCTGGCCGACGAATTTTTTGCCGTTATCTACTACAATCATGGTCCCGTCATCCATAAAAGCGATTCCCTGCGAAAATTCTTTTCCTTCCTTGATTATACGGACGCGCATGGTTTCACCCGGGAGGACTATCGGTTTAACCGCGTTCGCGAGGTCGTTTATATTCAGGACCATTACTCCCTGCAATTCGGCAATTTTATTCAGGTTATAATCATTGGTAACTACCGGGCATGAAAGAGATTTGGCCAGGGCCACGAGTTTTTCATCCACCTCCTGTATTTCAGGAAAATTTTTATTGCTTATTTCGACTTTTAAATTTTGTTTCTTTTGAATTTTATTAAGGATTTCAAGGCCCCTCCGCCCGCGGTTCCTCTTCAGGTTATCAGCCGAATCGGCTATATGATGGAGTTCGTTAAGGACAAACTGGGGAATAACCAGGGTCCCTTCTAAAAAACCGCTTTCAACTATGTCCGCAATCCGCCCGTCTATGATTACATTAGTATCAAGAATTTTATAATTAAGCATTTGATCTTTTGAACCAATGATAATATTGGACCCGAGAATAGTTAAATCTCCGCCTTTCTTGAATGCCAGGGTTAAGCCGAAGTATCCACCAATAAGATTAAGAAAAATACGAACAAAAAATGCCAAATCATCATTGATAATTGGAAGAAATAAAGTAAAGGCAATATTTGCAAGAGTCAATCCAGCGGCAAGCCCTAAAATAATTATAAGAATATTTTTTAGTGATACTTTTTTTAGACGGTCTTCAGCGGCTATAATAATTAAAGCGATTAAAATTCCTATTGTAGTTCCAATATAAGGAGATATTGTAAATAATTTAGATGTCAGCCTGTAACTCAATATACCCGAAACAACAATAAAAATAATTCTTATGAATGATATTCCCATATTAGCTCCTATCCGAATTCTGTTGCTTCTTCAACAGATGATATCCCTTTAAATGTTATGTTCGGAATTTTATTAATATTTTTTAGATTATATTTTGGAAGGACTATTTTTTGAAAGCCCAGTTTTTCCGCCTCGTTAATCCTTTGTTCAGCATAATTTATGCTTCTGACTTCACCGCCAAGGCCGATCTCTCCCATTAAAACCGTTTTTTCATCAAGCGGGATGTTCCTGAATGAAGAAAATATAGCCATTGCAATTCCAAGGTCAGCCGAGGGTTCAGATACATCCAGACCGCCTGTCACATTGACAAATATATCCTGGGAAGAAAGGCAAAGCCCGAGCCGTTTTTCAAGGACCGCGATAATTAAAATAAGCCTTGAATAATCGATTCCTGTTGATTTTCTCTGGGGTATGTTGAAACTTGAGGGGCTTACAAGCGCCTGTATTTCCACGAGAATTGGGCGGGTGCCTTCCATCATTACCGTAATTACAGAACCCGGTGTTTTTTTAGGCCGTTCCGTGATAAATACGGATGATGGATTCGATACTTCTGTTAATCCTTTAGCTTCCATGCTAAAAATAGCCACTTCTGAAGTCTTCCCAAAACGGTTTTTTATGGTCCGGAGTATCCTGTAATTATGATGCAAATCACCTTCAAAGTATAACACAGTATCGACCAGGTGTTCCAGTGTTTTTGGGCCAGCGAGAGCCCCGTCCTTTGTTACATGGCCGATTATGAAAGTGGCAATTGATTCGTTTTTAGCCAGTGACATCAAATGACTGGCACATTCCCGTATCTGGGTAATTGTTCCAGGCGACGCGGGTATGGAATTTTTATATATTGACTGGATTGAATCAATGATCACCAATTTTGGTTTATTTTTTTGAATCTGGTCTGAAATGACCTCCAGGATATTTTCAGAAAGAAGATATATAAATTCTGAAGTGACCGATAAACGTTCAGCGCGGTATTTTATTTGTTTCAGCGATTCTTCTCCCGATATGTATAGTATTTTGCCGTATTTTTTACCAAGTTCATCAGCAGTCTGCAGAAGAAGCGTTGATTTCCCGATACCGGGCTCGCCGCCGATAAGGATTAAAGAACCAGGGATAATCCCGCCGCCTAAAACAAGGTCGAATTCCCTGAGCCCCGTATTCATCCTTTCTTCGGGTTCAATCTTTATGTTGTGAAGCAGTTGAGGAGAATTTGAACCGGATATTGCCTGTATCCCGTGAGACAGACTATCATCTTCAATTTCTTCCGTGAAACTGTTCCACTGGTTGCAGTCGGGGCATTTACCCAGCCATTTTGGAGTGGTGAATCCGCATTGCTGGCATACGTAGTTAATTTTTATTTTGGGCATGAATTTCTTCTTCCCAGTATAAGAATCTCCCGCATTTATCACAATTGACAAGCTTATTGTTGGATTTTGCTTCGTTGATAAGCTGGGGAGGCAGGCTCATGTAACACCCGAGACAAATTTCTTTGCTGAAATCAATTTTTGTTACAGCAATTCCATCCTTGGAACGGAGTATTTGTTCATACATATGTAATGTGTCTCTGGGTATGTCTTTTACGAGTCCGGCCCTGTATTGTTTTTTCTCCTGGATGGAAATTTTAATTTTATTTAATTCCTGCTCTTTTATTTTCTTTTCCATTTCAAGCTTGTTTTTTTCTTCAGAGAATATCTTGTCCTCGTTTTTGACATTTTTTTCCTGTAATTCTGTTTTGTACATAATTTCCAATACGGCTTCTTCTATTTTTCCTTTTTCTTTCTTTTTATTTTCTATTTCAGACAAGAGCGTGGAATATTCTTTATTTGTGGTTATCTGTGAAAGCTGGCTGTTTAATTTGGATATTTCTGTGTCCTTTGCCTCTATTTCGCGTTCAAAACTCCTTTTTTCTTTTTGCAGATCGGAAACCAGGTTTTTTGCATTCGATAACTGCTTTTCTTTTTCCTGGAACGCGGCTGAATTTTTATCGATTTCCTGCGGTATTTTTTGCGCCTCTTTTTCCAAATGCAGAATTTCAGTGTCCAATTTTTGAAGGTCGATTAACTTTGCTAATATAGTATTCATGATTTTTAGTTATATTTTTAGTAATATTTTTTGAAGTTTATTCCAGAATTTATATTCCAGGAATGTAATAATTATACTTACTCCGCAAAGGCTCAGGAAAAGAAATATTACTCTTTTCATGGTTTTATTGGAGAGAACGTTGTTCTCGGAGATTTCATTATACGCCTGATTTTTTAACTGCAAAGCCATTTCTATAATCTCTTTTCCCATATTTATAAGATTTTGCTGGATCTGGTCTTTTTGGTCCCACGTGGATGATTTTTCCAGAAGGGCCGCGGTTTTTTCATATTTTTCAAGCAATTCTTTTATCTGCTGGGTTTGTGTATTTAATGTTGAACTTAATTGCAGGCCTGATAATTCATCAATCAGTTTTTGTATTTCCTTAAGGTGCGGCGTTAATGAATTGGTATTTTGTGAATAACCCGCGAGAAATTTATATGCTTCCATCTGGGATGACAGGGTGTTTGTATATATCCCTTCGCATAATTTTACTAACGGCTGGTATTTATTTATAGTTTGATTCAGCCGTTTTCTTATTTGAAATACGCCGGTTATACCCACAAGATTAATAGAAATAACCAGTATTACAAGCACCGAGAACCAGTATTGAATTTGTTCGCCGACAGGTTTTTCTTCCATAAGTGACTCCTCATTTGTATTTAAGAACTATTTTTTGTGAATAGTTATGGTTATGTAATTCTGAATGATTATAAACCGCGACTAAAAAATTAAGGCTGTCTTTTATATTGAACTGGACGTCTTCTTTATCAGAAGTTGCAAGCGGACGTTCAAATTCCACTATCCAGTAATTTTTATCCCATGCCCCGGATGCCAGGACGTCTGCACGGCTGCCGGAAGGTTTCTGGGATATAAATTGAAGAATAGTTTCTCCCGAAAATGTGGTGGCTATGTCCTGCCGGTAGGGAGCAGTACCTTCATCGGGCATATATTGAAGGAAAATTTTTTTATTGTCTTTTGTTTTAATTTCATATGAACGCGGTATTTTTTTTAAACTCATTATCTCTTTTTTATCATCGGCATATCCTGAGGGATTGGTCAATCCTGCCCGCCAATCCCAGACATCGGCAATGGAATTAATTCCGTCCTCAGGGCATAAAGAGAAATTGCTGTTTAAAGAAAATTTAATGACCAGCCTGTCTTCGCGGCTTGCATTTTCGAAATAAGTTTTCCTGTTTTTGTCCCATGCCCACAATCTATGTGTGTAATTATTTGTTGTGTCCTGCCATTTAAAAATAAAAAAGATTTCTTTTTTTGTGTAAATGGATTTTACCTGTATATTTTGCATCTCAAGCCTGCCGGAAAGACTTATATTGACAAAGGGGATCAATTCCCATGCCTTATCCGAGTCTTTCCCGTCTATTACCGGTGGAAGGTTTGTTTCATATGAGTAAATAACAGTGTCTTTTTCAACAACCGCTGTTTTTTCCTTTGGTTTTTCTTTTAATTCCGCTTTCGGCTCTTCTTTTTTTATCTCTTTTACTTTCGGGACAATTTGTTCTTCAGGTGTTATATTATATGTAAAATAAAAATTGTAAATATCATTTTCGGCTATTATTTTAAATTCAATAGGTTCCCCGCTTATATTGAATTCATTTGCGTCGTCCGCTTTAAAATCGTATTCAACCATGGACATCCTGTAAAGTGTGAATTTACTGCATGAAAAAGTTATTTTTATTTCTTTTTTTACACCGGGCGGGGCTTCGCCGAGAAATTGGTAATTGGCAGTGGAGATATTAAACAACACGGAAGTATCCACATGGGTATAACTGAAATTTTTTATATGAAGATTGTTTTTCTCAAACTCCTTTTTTACGTTTTCCAGTTCCTGGCTGAGGGAATCACGTGCGATTGTTTTTATAACAGACCGGCTCATATTTATCATAATGATTGCAGGAAATTGTTTACATTCTTGTTTTTTTATAAAAGCAGGGATTGCCATCTGGCTGACAAAGATTAAAAAAAACAGGTATAAAAACTTATTTAAAAACATCTTTCCCATTCTATCCTCAAAAATTTATTAGTAATATAACATAGGATAGGTTTAAAGTAAATTATTTTTTTATTTAAATTTATGGCTGGATAAATTGATTTGCCGTCCAGTGCATTTCTTCCAACATTTGTTCCGCAGTTTTTGTTTTCAGAAAGATCGACGCGAATTTTTCAATGTCTTTTAGAGACTGCATGATTTCACGCGGGGAACCCGCTTTTTGTATTTTTTCCTCGATAAGCCTGCCTTTTTTTCCCATAAATTTAACGGCTAACGTCCCGATTTCTTTTTTTATCGGGTTAAGGTCTATTGTTGTGACTTCAACAGCTTTTTTTTCTTCTTCAAGGTGTTCTTTCAAGACCAAATGCTTAACAAGCGGACCCCGGATAATTGAGGATGAAATGGTTGGTGCGGGTGTTAAGTTCGCGAGCTGTGTCGCTAAATAGTCATCAGCCAATAGTTTTTTCTTTGCCACGGTTTATTACCTCCTTAGCCAGTTCGTTATATACTTTTGCCCCGTAAGAGCCTTTGGCATATAACTGGACCGGTTGGTGCGCGATTGGGGCCTCTGCGATATGGACCCTCTTTCCGATAACTGTTTCAAAAACCTGTTTATCAAATTGTTTCTTTAACTGGTCTAAAATTTCCCTGGCCAGGTTAGTGGCTGAAGTGTAAAATGTGGGTAAATATCCTATTATTTCAATGTCAGGGTTAAGATTTTGTTTTATGCTCGCTATGACTGAATGAAGCTGGACAATTCCATCCAGCGAAAATTTATCCTCGCTTTTTATGGGGATTAAAATCTCTTTGGCGCAGGTGAGGCAGTTAATCGCCAGGAGATTCAGGGATGGCGGACAGTCGATAATAACAAATTCATAACTGTTGTAAATATTTGAAAGCCGTTCTTTTAAAATAGTTTTATTATCGATATTGGTTTTATAAGGAAGTTCTAATTCCACTGATGATAAATTCCTGTGTGAAGGAATCAGGAACAAGTTGTCTACCATGGTTTCCAGGATAATCGAGGAAATATTGAAATTTTCCGGAGGTGTTGTAAAAAGCTGGCATATTGTGTTCTCCGGCGCCAACGGGCGCACGCCTAAACTCGCGCTTGTATTTGACTGGTGGTCCATGTCGATGAGAAGTGTTTTTTTCCCGAGCATGGCAAGCCCGGAACTTAAATTTACGGCAGAGGTGGTTTTTCCCACGCCGCCTTTTTGATTCACGATCGCAATTATTCTTGAGTTCACCCAGCCCCTCCTTTAAGGAAAAGCATAATTCTCTTTTTCCCCGTTCCGCTCCTTTTTAAAAGATAACCAAATTTCTTTTTAGGATGGGCGGGGTTCATTTTGGTTCGATTATATTTTAATTATAAAAAATTTTCAAATGTTTTTTTTAAAATATTTAACAAGGGGCACGACCCCCTTGTTTGTTTTAATTATCGGTTTAAAATAAAATGACTTTAATTTAAAATATTTCTTGCCAAATAAAATAATATTATATATAATATATTTTTTTAAATAGGAAACGGAATTGGAAGAAAAATACTTCTAATAAAATCAGGGAGGTGATTTGTTTGAGAAATTATGAGGTGATCTATATTATTGACCCGAATAAGACAGACGAAGAATCAGAAGAAATTATCAACAAGTTTCAGCAGATAGTAACATCTACAAACGGTAAAGTTGAATCCCTTGAAAAATGGGGGAGAAAAAAATTATCTTTTGTTATCGGGAAAGAGAGCAAAGGCAATTATGTTTTTATGAAGATTAGCTGTGAGCCAAAGACTATAGATGAACTTGTTAGAAATTTTAAAATAAATGACAGTATTATCAGGCATTTAGTAACGAAGGCAGAATAATTATATATTGGAAGGAAGGGAAAGAAAATGGCAGATTTAAGACTAGGGACGTTAAACAGAGTTTTTTTAATTGGGCGTTTAACCCGGGACCCTGAATTGCGTTTTGTCCCAAGCGGGACGGCGGTGGTAAATTTTAGAATCGCGGTTAACCGTTTATACAAAACGACCTCTGGAGAAAAAAAAGAAGAAGTTTGTTATGTGAATATCGTGGCATGGCGAAAACTGGCGGAACTTTGCGGCGAATATCTGAAAATGGGAAGTCCTGTTCTTGTCGAAGGGCGGCTGCAGAGCAGGTCATGGGAAACAGAAGACGGGCAAAAAAGAAGTAATCTTGAAGTTGTCGCAGATAAAATAGAATTTTTAGGCAAATTACCGCAATCAGGTTCCGGCGAAAGCGATTTCGCGGAAAGTTTTAAAGAAGATACAGATGATTCAAAAAACAATGATGGAGATGTGCCATTTTAATCCGCCAGAGGCGGACAAGTAGCAAATTTCCTCTTAATTTGGAGAAAACAACTAAATAAATATACCTCGTTGTTATAGCGGGGAAGTTTCATCCGGGGAGGTGCTTTGAGTTATGGAAAGAAATTCAAGGGATTCAAGAAATTCGAGGAATTCAAAAAATGCGAAATTGAAGAAGGCAAAGGTCATTATAAAACCTAAAATCTGTAAATTTTGCACGAACGAGGATTGGACAATAGACTATAAAGACGTAAACCGCCTTAGAAGTTTTATATCGGAGAGAGGAAGAATCATTCCCAGGAGAATATCCGGGAGCTGCGCTAAACACCAGCGTAAAATTACAGCGGCAATAAAAAAGGCCAGAGATATATCTATACTACCGTTTGTAGCGGAATAGTAGATAACTAAAGACTGAAGACTAAAGATAATATCGGGAGGCATAATGAACCCCGCTCTTCCTAAAAATGAAGCAGGGTGGAACGGGGTATAATATCTGATTAGTATTTTGTTGAAAGTAAAAAAATTAAGAAAGGAAGGGCGGGGTGAAAGTTATACTTATTCAGGATGTTGAAAAGCTGGGAAACAGGGGAAAAATTGTTGAAGTGAAAGAAGGATATGCAAGAAATTTTCTTATACCAAAAAAATTAGCTTTGCCTGCTACAGCTTCAAATATTAAACGTTACGAGATAGAAAAGGCGCGTTTTGAAAAACTTGAGAAACAAAAAATAGAAGACGCAGAATCTTTGGCGGCAAAGATAGAAAACCTGTCTATTTCAATAGCCAGGAAATGCGGTGAAGAAGATAAATTATTCGGGGCTGTTACTTCGGCTGATATCCAGGCGGCTTTAGAGGGACAGGGTATCATTATTGATAAGAGGAACATTAATCTGGAAGAGCCGTTAAAAAGCCTGGGTGTTTATAATATAACTTATAAAATCCATAAAGATGTTGCCGCTGTCATAAAAGTTTGTGTTGTAAAAGAATAAAGGGGGAGTCTATGAAGGCTTCCGGGGCGGATTTAGAAAAACTTCCTCAAAATATCGAGGCGGAACAAGCGGTTATCGGGTCAATGATACTTGATCCAGAGGCCGTGGGTAAAGTTGTTGAGATTTTAAAAGAAAATGATTTTTACCGCAGTTCCCACAAGAAGATTTTTTCTGCTGTTCTCGAACTATTTGAACAAAACCAGCCTGTTGATCTTATTATCCTGACTGAAAACCTGCGGAAAAAAAATTTATTGGAGGAAATAGGCGGCGCGGCGTATTTAACTGTTATTCTGGAAAACACCGATACTACCGCAAACGTAGAACATCACGCAAAGATTGTCAAAGAAAAATCGACCCTCAGGGAACTTATCAAAGCTGCAGGACATATTATGTCCGAAAGCATATCTGATGAAAAAGAAGCTGATTCAATATTAGAAAATGCGGAACGTCTTATTTTAGATGTTTCCAAGGAAAAGATTAAGCAGGGTTTTGTCCCGGTTAAGGACATTTTGAAGGGGACATTTGATAATATTGAAAAATTATATCACCGGAAAGAATATGTAACAGGATTATCGACCGGGTTTCCGAAATTCGACATGCTGACGGCAGGCCTTCATAAAGGAGATTTGATTATCGTGGCGGGCCGGCCTTCGATGGGAAAGACAAGCCTGTGTTTAACAATGGCGCAGAATATAGCGGTTGAACAGAAAATTCCGGTGGCAATTTTCAGCCTGGAAATGTCACGGGACCAATTAGTCCAGCGCTTGCTTTGCGCCGAGGCAAGAGTGAACGCCCATGATGTCCGTTCCGGATTTATAAGGGAATCCGACTGGCCGAAGTTAACAATCGCAGGCGGGAAACTGGCTGAATCACCTATATTTATTGACGACAGTTCGATGGTATCGGACCTGGAGATGCGTATCAAATCACGGCGGTTGGCGAGCCTGCAAAATATCGGTTTGATTATTGTGGATTATTTACAACTTATGCAATCCGCGAGAAGAGTGGAAAACAGACAGCAGGAAATAACAAATATCTGCCGTTCATTGAAAGCGCTGGCAAAAGAATTAAATGTCCCCGTAATGGTTTTATCCCAGCTCAGCCGTGCGGTAGAGTCCAGGGGTGACCATATCCCGCAGCTGGCTGATTTAAGAGAATCCGGTTCAATAGAGCAGGATGCCGACCTTGTAGTTTTTATATATCGCGAAGAATATTATCAAGATAAAAACGCACCTCCTTCTCCAGAAAGTGAAAATATTGCCGAAATAATAATTGGCAAACAAAGAAACGGGCCGGTTGGGTCTATCAAGTTGGCTTTTATTAAAGAGTATACGAAGTTTGAAAATTTATCGGACCGTGAGGAAAATATTTAATAGTTAACGCCAATTTTTAAGATATGCCTAATTTTTCTTTTGGTTTCCGATAATGTTTTAGTCATGAGGGCGGTTTTCATGAAATATAGCTGGGTTGAAATTGATTTATCGGCGTTAGTTCATAATCTTTTTGAAATAAGAAAAATTATAAACCCAAAAACGGAAATCTGCGCTGTTGTTAAAGCGGATGCTTACGGACACGGGGCGAAAGAAGTGGCCAAAAAATTAGCTGATAACGGCGTTAAGAGGTTCGCGGTAGCTAATTTAAAAGAAGGTCGCGAACTTCGTGAATCAGGAATAAAAGGGGAGATACTTCTGTTACAGCCGTCTTTTCCGGAAGAAGCGGAGGAAATTGCAGATTTTTGTCTTATCCCGACTGTTTTAACATTTGATTTTGCGAAAAAATTCAATCTTGCGGCAAAAACCAGAAATAAAGTATATCCTGTCCATGTAAAAGTTGATACAGGAATGGGGCGGTTTGGTGTTCCGCCATATTTATTTTGTGAATTTATTGGAAAAGTTTCCAGCCTTAAAAATTTGAAAATTGAGGGTGTTTTCTCGCATTTTGCAAAAGCCCACGGCGACAGAAAATTTTCAGGAAAACAACTTGAATTGTTTAAAGACGTAATTAATAAAACTAAAGATATGGGAATCAATATACCTTCCCTGCATATAGCCAACAGCTCGGGTATATTGAATTATCCTGGTTCGCATTTTAATCTTGTGAGGCCCGGGGTGATTCTTTACGGCCTTTACCCGGGCGATGCTAAAAGCTATACTAAAAAAATATCTTTAAAGCCCGTTATGAGTTTAAAATCGAGGATTATGTATTCAAAAGAAGTCAAAACAGGATGCGGTTTGAGCTATAATCACACATATTATGTAAAAAGAAAATCAGTCATAGCTACACTGCCTGTCGGTTATTCACATGGATACAGCAGGGTTTTATCAAACAAAACAAATATTATTTTCAGAGGGAAAAAATATCCGCAGGCAGGTACCATTTGTATGGATAGTATGCTTGTCAACCTTGGGGGAGTAAAACCTGAACAGGGGGAAGAAGTTGTGTTGATGGGCAGGCAGGGAAATGAGGCAATTACAGCTTCGGAATTAGCAAAGAAAATTGGGACCATAAATTATGAAATGACCTGCCGGTTTGGCGTAAATAATGAAAAGGAATTTATAAAGTGATAGAAATTTCTGACGTTTATAAAAATTTTGAGGATAAAAAGGTTTTAAATGGCGTAAACCTGGAGATAAAAAAGGGCGAATCTGTTGTAATTATCGGAAGAAGCGGGTGCGGGAAGAGTATTTTATTAAAATTGATTATTGGTATTTTGAGGTCTGATAAAGGTCAGATTCTTATTGATGGTGTGGATGTGTCGAGGCTTAAGGAAAGAGAATTGAATGATTTCAGGCGTAAATTCGGCATGTTGTTTCAGGGAGCGGCTTTATTTGATTCTTTATCTGTCGGGGAAAATGTTTCTTTCGGATTAAAAGAACAGAATAAATTCCCCCAGGAATTTGTTGACGGGATAGTCGCAGAAAAGTTAAAGCTGGTCGGGCTGCCGGGTGTGGAAAAATTAAAACCGGCGGAATTGTCCGGGGGTATGAGAAAGAGGGTAGGCCTTGCAAGGGCTATTGCCGCAAATCCTGAAATTGTGCTTTATGATGAGCCTACGACCGGGCTGGACCCCATTATGGCGGATGCGATTGATAATTTAATTTCTGACCTGAACCGGAGCCTCAACGTTACATCGGTGACTGTTACCCATGACATGAGGAGCGCATATAAAATCGCGGACAGGATTGCGATGTTATATGAAGGCAGGGTTGTTTTTTACGGCACCCCCGATGAAATAAAAAACACAGAAGACCCTGTTGTCAGGCAGTTTATAACAGGCAGCTCAAAAGGACCGATTACGGCAAATTAATAAAGTGAAAAGTGTAAAGTGAAAAGTTGTGGTATCCGCCTTTGGCGGATAAAATTACATAATTGTCGTGAAACGACACTTTCACTTTTAACTTAAAACTTTTGACTTTATACTGGAGCGAAGCGACTGATGCGTTATTTAGGAATAGATTACGGTGAAAAGAGAATTGGCTTGGCCATTTCTGACGCGCTTGGTATTATTGCCGGGAAATTGAACACACTCGAAAATATTTCATGGAATAATACTGTTTGTGAATTGCAAAAGATAATAAATGAACATCTGGTTGATAAAATAATCATAGGCATGCCTAAAAATCTTAAGGGTGAAGAAACTAAACAAACACTGAAGGTAAAGGAATTTATTTTATTTTTAAAAGAGAAAATTAAGATTCCCGTTTGTGAATGGAATGAAATATTTACTTCCAAAGAATCCGCCAATGTCCTTATAAAAGCGGACGTCTCCAGAAAAAATAGAAAAAAGTTTATTGACCAGTTAGCCGCGGTATTAATCTTGCAGGGTTATCTGGACAGCCTGAAAATAAATAATCCCTCTGATGATAATGAAACATAGAATATTATTATTTTTCTCCTTAATCATTGTTTTTTTTGCAGGGTTTTATTCTTACAGTATTTTTTATCCGTTTAACTTCAGCAGACAGGATAAACCGGGCAAGTCGGTAATTGTGACTATCCCGCAATACGTTTCTGCCAGGGAAATCATAAGAATATTAAAATCCAGCGACATTATCAAAAATGAATTTTTTACACGCATTTATTTAAAAATAAAAGGCTGGGATTCAACCCTTTTAGCGGGGGAGTATGAATTTTTTTTACCTGTATCGGCAAAAGAAGCCTTAAAAAAGATTCATCTCGGTGAAATAAAGGGAATAAGGATAACCATACCGGAGGGTTACACAAATACCGAAATAGCAGAACTTCTGGCAGGTTTAAAACTGGTTGACAGGGAAAAATTTATTTCTTTAAGCCAGGATGACGAAGGTTTTTTATTTCCTGATACATATTATTTGTATAAAGGCATGAGTGAACAGATGATTATAGACTTAATGAAGGAACAATTTAATTATATTGTTTTGCCGTTGTTTAGCCAAAAGGATGAAGAAAATACTTTAAGTTTAAAAGATTGCGTGATTTTAGCCTCGATTGTGGAGAAAGAGGCAAATACTGATAGTGAGCGAAGAATGGTAGCTTCTGTTTTTTTAAACCGCCTGCGAAAAAGAATTAAGCTGGAATCATGTGTTACAGTTATGTATGCCATTGGAAGGCGTAAAAGCAATTTAGATAATAAAGATTTAAGGATAGATTCTCTTTATAATACTTATCTTCATTACGGCCTTCCCCCCGGGCCGATTTGTAATCCCGGGAAATCCGCATTATCGAACGTGTTTAATCCCGCTAAAAGCGATTTTTTGTTTTTTGTATCACGCCGCGACGGGACACATGAATTCACCCGCACCCTGCAGGAACACATCTCAGCCAAAAATAGATATAAGAAAATCTTAAAAAAAATATAAAGCAAAAATATCGCCTTCCGATAATAATTTTAATCAATATGAGATTCAAAAAAATATTTAAAAAAAGAAAAATAAAACAAAATGTAAAAAGAGTCCGGCTTGACTGGGCTTTTAAAACCAAACAGGATGAGGTTACAGAAATAATCTTTCTTATTTTGAAAATGAGTGTTATCTTTTTATTCTTTTACTGGATTTTCCGCCCTTAAGTTATTATCGTAATCCTTTGAACATTCTCAACAATCATACCGGACATTTCTATTTTGGTAATAATAGGACATTTCTAATTTGGCAAAATAGCCTCTGTTATCACATCAAAATTTATGTAACAGAGCACTTAGTTTAATGAACTGTCCCCAAAAAATAGATATAAAAAGCAGTAAGTAGTTGAAAAATAAGGACAAAGCAAAAAAATAAGTGTAAAGGTATAAATTTTTTTAAATTTCAAAAAATGGGGATACTTCTGTACTTCTGAAAAATATTATTTATTGAACAGAATTATAAATTTGATGTATAATGTTACAATTATTAAATGGAATTGCGAGGAATCTTGCCGTCCATTAATATTATATCCATCCCTTCCCGCCATTTCTTGAATCTTCAGTTATTTTTTAATGGAAGTTTTATAATAGATATTATCTTGCATTAGATTTTAATATAAAAAATAGGAGTAACTAAAGCATGAATGACTTTGATGTTATTAGACAGATAGAAAGAGAGCTGAATATAGAGTTAAGACTTTTAGATAGGATTAGATGGAATATACAAGGGTACACGCTAAACCAAAATGGGGATGTTGTAGGTTTGGGATTGCGAAACCTTCATATGGATAATAATAAACTATATGCTGTTATTCCATTCATAGAGAAATTAAAAAAGCTTTCTGAACTAAATTTGGTGGGTAATCACATTAATGATATTTCCCCCTTTAAGGATTTAACTTATTTAAATAGTTTATCATTAGGGGAGAATCAAATCAATGATATTTCTCTTCTTAGGAATTTAAGCAATATATCGATTTTATTCCTTGATAATAATAAAATTGTAGATATTTCATTATTAAAATATTTTAAAAATTTAACTGGTTTATATTTGCATAATAATCAAATTGTTGATCTGTCCTCATTAAAAGATTTAAACAAATTACATACTTTAGCCTTAGGTGATAATCCAATAAAGGAACTACCATCATGGATTACAAATTTTGATATGGAAATCAAATGGGGATCTTGGGAGGATGGAGTTCTCACTATTAATAGTATTTTTTAAAAAATCCACCACCTGAAATTGTAAAGGAGGGAAAAAAATCGATAAAAAATTATTTTGAGCAATTGGCGAGTCAAGGCAAGGATCGTATCTATGAAACTAAATTAATGATTGTTGGAGAACCCGGGGCAGGAAAAACTACTTTGATGAACAAACTATTTGATAGAAATTTTCTTGTACCTAATGAAAAACAAGAATCTACACTTGGTATTAATGTTCAGCCAAATTGGGAATTTAGCGTTGATGAAAAAAATAATTTTAAAGCTCATGTTTGGGATTTTGGTGGACACCACATACAATTGATGTTACATCAATTTTTTCTTACCCCCGATTGTTTGTATATTTTATTGGCAGAAAAACGCAAAGAGCTTTCAAATTTTGATTATTGGCTTAATATTATTAATATCCTTGGGGAAAACAGCCCTGTTATTGTGTTGTTCAATGAAATCAATTTTAATTCCGCAAGGTCATTTATTTATGATGAAAAGAAATACAAGGAATTATTCCCGGATTTAAACCTTCAAAAACTGGATGTGAATTTTTCAAATATCAGCGATGGAAGATTTGATTTTCTCATAAACACAATGAAAGAAAAAATTCGTAGCCTTGAACATATTGGAAAAGAAGTGCCTTCAAAATGGATTAATATTCGCAGAGAATTAGAAGAAAGAAAAAGCAAAAAACATATAAACATTGCAGAATATTTTGATATTTGCAGTAGTAACGGAATTGACAAAGAAGAAGGTAGGTTTTTGATATTGAAATATTTTCATCTTCTTGGAATTGTATTACATTTTTCTGAGGATGAGAATCTTTGCGATATTTTGTTTCTGGATCCCAACTGGGCTGTTGATGCAGTTTATTCAGTACTTGCCAACAACAATATTCAAGAAAGTAATGGCCTTTTCGAAAAAGCTGATATTGATAAAATTTGGGAGAGAAAAGGGTATAATTTTGAAGAAAGAGTTAAATTGCTTCAATTAATATTAAAAGACAAATTTGATCTTTGCTACAAAATACCCGGTAGTAATAATAAATATATTATTCCTTTATTATTATCCAAAATAAGACCTGATTTTAATTGGGATAATGAAGCTAATTTGCAATTTAGATTCCAATATCCCTTTATGCCTAAAGGAATAGTAAGTCGTTTGATTGTAAGAATGCATGAATATATTTACAAACACAATTTGTGGCAAGAAGGAGTAGTGCTAAGTAAAAATGGAATATTTGCACAAGTCATAGAACGTATTACAGAGAAAGAAGGATTAAAAGTAATAGAAATCCGTATAAGGGGAAATCTGAATAATAGTAAAGATTTTTTAACCCTCATACGTGAAGAAATAAAAAAGATACATAAAAGTTCTTTCCCAAATCTTCCTTATAGGGAGATGATCCCTTGTATCTGTAGGGAATGTGTTACTCTAACGGCTCCAAATTTTTTTGAATATGGAGACATTGATAAGTATATTCAAAAAGGAAAGAGGAAAATTGATTGCCATAAAAGTTCAGAAGAAGTTTCTATACCAAAATTAATTGGCAGTGTATTTAATCCTACCGAAATAGATTCGAGATATAAAGACATTATGGATGAAGATAAGAATATAAGTATTGATGTTAACTCTAATACTAATATATATATACAACAAGAACAAAAACAGGAATCGACATTAACTGCAACACAAAGTCAAACACTGATTCAGGATGTAAAGAATTTTCAGGGTTTATTTAAAAATCTTAAAGAAGATATTCTTGATGAAGTTGATATAGAAATCACAGACGATAAAGAAAAAAAACGTATACAAAATGAATTACAAAATACAGAGAAGGCTTTCTCTGAATTAGAAAAAGTTGCATCAAAAGGTGAGAAGGAAGTGAATTTAAGTGTCAGGAAAAGAATAGAAGAATTTATAGATTATTTTTCTAATGAGAATTCACGTGTAAACAAAGCTCTCAGATTAATTTCAACAAGTAAAAAAAGATTACAAGATATAGGGAAGGGGTATAATAAATTTGCGCCTTTTTTTGGTTTACCTAGTATTCCTAAAATATTACTTGAATAAAAATGATTTAAGATGTAAAGAATGTTGGTTCTTACCAGGGTAACAGGCTACTTCAGAATTTTATGATTTTTTAAAGGGCAAGCATTAAACATCCGGCCTTCCAAATTGATTGACTTTAAGAAAGATTTTGATTTTTCCACGGGAAAATGGCGATGCGTTTTTTCTTGACAAATATTTGTTGTGGCGATAGAATAATGTATATATACATCATTCTAAAATCTAAATAAGGAAAGGTAATAAAATGAAAAGAACACAAATATATATTGATGAAAACATGTTTAATTTTCTGGAACGAGAGGGAAAGGCGGAGCATAAGTCTGTATCTGAGCTTGTCAGGGAAAGCCTGGATGAAAAAGTGAGATATAAAATTTCCGACATGCTGAAAAAAACAGAAAAAGTTTTTGGGATATGGAAAGATAAAAAAATTAGCGCGGAAGACTATGTCAGAAATATGAGGAAGGACAGAAAAATATGGTAATGATTGATACAGATATTATTATATGGCTTTTAAGGGGAAACGAAGAAATCAAAGAAAAATTCAAAAAGATTGTTGGTGAAAATAAAGGAATTATTTTTATCACACCGATACAGATAACAGAAATATATGCTGGTTTGCGGGAAAAAGAAAAGATTGAAACAGAAATATTTCTAGATTCTTTTAATTGTTTAGCAATTGATAAAAAGATTGGTGAAATTGCAGGTTCATTTATTAATCTATATGCAAAAGCTCATAATTTAACTATTGCTGACGCCCTGATAGGAGCAATGACAAAAATAAATTCTTTGAAATTATGGACACTGAATAAAAAACATTATCCGATGATAAAACCAGATGAATTTCTAGAAATATGAAAAGTATAAAACTGTGCCTTTTTAATAAAATAATACTTGTTTTATTAACAAACCGCTGTAAAAATATTTTATAACGCCCCCCTTACTCCCCGAACCCCAAAAAACCTACACACAGAACAGGATGCTTACGGATGAAAAATGGCATAATTGCAGGAAAGACGCAAAAACAAATCAGGGAATTTTCGGGGATACTTCGTCACTTAGTTTAATCTTGACTTTTATTTGCTAACTGGTATAATCTAATGGTTTAATTATGAAAAGCACAGTAATCGCCATTGACGGCCCGGCAGGTTCGGGTAAAACTACATTAGCCAGGTTGCTCGCAGAAAAGTTAGGCCTTTTATATATTGATACGGGAGCGATGTATCGTTCTTTGACATTAAAGATATTAAATCTGAATATTGATTTTAATAATAAAGAATTATTGATCGATTTGGCCAGGAAAGCAGATATTAAATTAAAGCCGGATGGCAAAAATCTGAAAGTGTTTATCGATGGGGCTGATGTTACAGATGAAATAAGGACCCCGGAGGTGACAAAAAACACTTTTTACGTGGCCCAGGTAAAAGAGATTAGAGAAGAGATGGTAAAGATACAGAGGAGTTTTGTAAAAGAAAATAAAGTTATAATGGAAGGCAGGGATATAGGAACAGTGGTGTTCCCCGATGCTTCAAAAAAAATATATCTTGATGCGGCATTGCGTGAACGCGCTAACAGAAGATTCAGGGAATTTATGGCAAAGGGATTTAACCCGACCCTTTCAGAGATTGAAGAAGAATTGGCCGAGAGGGATAAAAAAGATAAAACAAGGGCATACGGCCCGCTCAAAATGGCTGATAACGCGGTATATCTTGATACGACGAATTTGAATATCCCTGAAATGGTGGAACAGGCTTTAAGGATTATAAATTCTTGATGTGGTATAAAGTAGTCCATATTGTTTCGAATGTGTTGTCCAAAATTTTATTTGGATTGGAACGAAAGGGAATTGAAAATTTTCCGGGAAAAGGGCCGGTAATTTTAGCATCAAATCATCTTAGTTTTCTTGACCCTATAATTATTCCGACTGCAAGCCGCCGCCGCATGCACTTTATGGCTAAAGCAGAGTTGTTTACCGTCCCGGTGCTGGGCTGGCTGGTGAAGATATTTAATGCTTTTCCGGTTAAAAGGGGTGTATTGGATAAGTCGGCTCTTAAGAATTCTTTGGATGTTTTGAAAGAAGGGAATGTGCTATTATTGTTTCCCGAGGGGACGAGAAGCCCGACTGGGGAGATCCAGGAGGCAAAACCGGGAATAGGTTTTATTGTTTATCACAGCAGAGTCCCCGTAGTCCCTGTTTTTGTGACAGGAACGGATAAAGCGTTTCCCCGGGGTGCATGGATGGTCAGGCCAAAAAAGGTCAAAGTAATTTTTGGAAAACCCTTGAATTTTGATAAATACCTTTCGCAAAAAGGATCAAAAGATATTTATACGCAGATTGGGAAAGATATAATGTGCGCTATAAAATTGTTGTCAGAAACTGACCGCTTTGTGAAAAGAAAATGAGTGCTGAAAAAATTATATGCGCCAGGAGCGCGGGATTTTGTTTTGGAGTGGAAAGGGCTATAAAATTAGCGAACCAGGCCGCAAGAGATAATATTAAAGTTTATACACTGGGGCCCTTGATACATAATCCGCAGGAGGTCGCGAGGTTAGGGAAAAAAGGTATTGTTCCGATTAATGATTTTAAAAAAATCGGCAATAATCTTGTGATAATCCGTTCCCACGGCATATCGCCTGAAGGATGGGGGGAAATAAAAAAGAGAAAACTGAAATTTATTGATACAACGTGTCCGTTTGTTTTAAAAGCGCAAAAATTGGCTAAAGAATTAGAGGAAGAAGGATATTTTGTTATTGTTGTCGGTGAAAAAAACCATCCTGAAATAAAAAACATAATCGGATATGCTAAAGGTAAGGCTGTCGCGGTAGGGGATTTAAAGGATTTAAAAACTATCCCTCCCGGGGAAAAAAGAATTGGCGTAATATCACAGACCACGCAAACTTTAGAAACATTTATTAAAGTAATAAACGCGCTTTTATTAACATATCGCGAGTTAAAGATATATAATACAATATGCCAGGCAACGACTGAACGCCAGAAAGAAGCGGAGATGATTGCCAAAAAAGTAGACATAATGCTTGTAATTGGCGGACGAAACAGTGCTAATACAACACATCTCGCGGATATTTGCAGAAATGCAGGTGCCAGGGTGTATCATATAGAGATAGAGGATGAAATAAAAAAAAGCTGGTTTAAAGGTAATGAAAGAATAGGAATTACAGCAGGTGCTTCAACACCCGATTGGGTTATTAAAGGTGTGGTTAAAAAGCTAAAAAATTATTTTTGAATTTTAGAAAGAAGGAGGTATTTTTTTTAATGGAACGAGGCAGAAAAACGGCAAAGAAAATTGAAAAGGAAGGTGTTGATACGGCGATGCAGGAAAAAAACGGTTTGCAGGGAGGTGTAATAGACAGCGATAATTTAGATCTGGAACAGGCGTATTATTCATCTATGGCATCTTTGAAAGAAGGAAATATAATCAAGGGGAAGGTCGTAAAGATTAAAAGTGAAGAAGTGATTGTTGATATTAATTATAAATCGGAAGGGGTTGTTCCTAAAGCTGAATTTATTGACCGTGAAG
The DNA here is from genome assembly GCA_040754625.1 of bacterium. NCBI lineage: Bacteria > bacterium. The sequence continues at coordinate 21,903 of JBFMCF010000105.1, forward strand.
GCAAGCTTACGGTAAAAGAAGGGGATGAAGTAAATGTGTTTCTGGAGAAGATGGAAAATAAAAACGGGTTAGTTGTTCTTTCGAGGGAAAAAGCCGCGTATATGGTTACATGGGACAAGATTGTTGATTCTTATGAAAATCAGAAAATAGTGGAAGGAAAGGTCATTAAACAGATAAAAGGCGGTTTTGAAGTTGATATCGGGGTCAAGGCCTTTCTTCCGGCATCCCAGCTTGATGTCCGGCCCGTTTCTCGTATGGAAGAAGTTGTCGGGAAAGTTTTTCCAATGAGAATAATAAAGATTAACAGGGTGTTGAATAATATAGTTCTTTCCCGGAGAATAGTTCTGGAAGAGGATAGAGAATCTAAACGGGAAGAAATTATTTCTACTTTAGAGGAGGGACAGATAAGAGAAGGTATAGTTAAAAATATTACTGCTTTTGGGGCGTTTGTTGACCTGGGCGGTATGGATGGATTATTGCATATAACAGATATGTCATGGGGTAAGATTAAACATCCTTCTGAAAAGGTTTCTCTCGGCCAGAAAATAGAAGTCAAAATAATCAGTTTTGACCGCGAAAAAAATAAAATATCTTTGGGGTTGAAGCAAAAAACCTCTGACCCATGGGAAATGATCGGCCAAAAATACCAGACAGGGCAGGTTGTGAACGGTAAAGTAACAAACCTCATGGATTATGGTGCCTTTGTGGAAATAGAAGAAGGTATTGAAGGGCTTATCCATAATTCGGATATGTCATGGGTAAAAAGGATTACAAATCCATCCCAGATTTTAAAAACCGGGCAGATAACTCCTGTTGTTATTTTATCCATTGATAAAGAAAACAGGCGGTTATCGCTTGGTTTAAAACAGACCCAGCCAAATCCATGGGAAACAATAGACAGAAAATACCCGATAGGATCCAGGGTTAACTGTAAAGTTTCAAATATTACGGATTTTGGAGTGTTTGTTGAATTGGAAGAAGGGGTTGAGGGGCTGGTTTATATAACTGATATTTCTTGGACTAAAAAGATTAACCATCCCAGCGAAATTTACAATGCAGGGCAGCAGGTAGAAGCCCTGGTTTTAAATATTGATAAGGGAAAAGAAAAAATATCTTTAGGGGTCAAACAGCTTTCGGAAGATCCTCTTTCCGAATTTGAAAAAACAAATAAAGAAAAACAAGTATTTAATATTAATGTTAAAGAACTGACTTCCAGCGGTTATGTTGTTGAACTGGAAAACGGGTTTTCCGGGTTTTTGTCATTCAGCGAGGTCCTGGACGGGTTAATTAAAAAAGATAAATCTGAACTTTTGGGTAAAACATTGGAGGCAAAAGTTGTTAAAGTGGATTTAGTCACAAGGCAGATTATTTTAAGCCAGAAGGCTTTTGCCAAAGAAGAAGAAGCCAGGATAATTGAGGAATATAATAAAAACCAGGGGGCGCTGGAGATTACGCTTGCAGAAGCGGTTAAAAAATCGTTGAAGAAAAAAAGGACTAAAAAAGTTATCAACCCTTCAAGTGCGGAAGAGAAAAAGAGTAAAAAGACGAAAAAAGAAGAAATTGAACAATCAGAAGAAGTAAGTGATGTTTCAAACAATTAGAGAAGATATTAAATCAGTTTTTGAAAAAGACCCGGCTGCTAAAAATATAATTGAAGTTCTTTTTTGTTATCCTGGATTACATGCAATTTGGTTTTATAGAATAGCCCATTTTTTCTATGATAATAAATTTTATACTTTTGCGCGTTTGATATCGCATCTGGCAAGATTTTTAACCGGTATAGAGATTCATCCCGGGGCAAAGATCGGCAGAAAAGTATTTATCGACCATGGAATGGGTGTGGTGGTCGGGGAGACAGCTGAAATAGGGGACAATTGTTTGATTTATAAAGGGGTGGTGCTTGGCGGGGTCAGTTTAGAAAAGAAAAAAAGGCACCCGACTCTCGGCAGGAATGTGGTAATTGGTTCAAATGCCTGTGTTTTGGGGGCTATTACGATAGGAGATAATGTTAAAATCGGGTCTAACTCAGTAGTCGTGAAACCGGTCCCTAATGATGCTACTGTGGTTGGTGTTCCGGGAAGAATTATTGAATACCCCAAAGCCCATCCGTTGGATTTAGACCATGGGATTCTGCCTGACCCTGTGGCTGATGTAGTAAAAATTATATTAAAAATGCAGGAAGAACTGGAAGATAGAATAAAACGTATGGAAAAGGACCACAACATATTTTCATCTGATATATTAACCGGGTATAAAAAAGAAACACATACCTGGATGGATGGCGGGGGAATTTAAAAAAGCATAGGGCATAGAGCATGGAGCAAGGCGGTGCTCGATTGTCTCTTAGGAGATACCATGTTTGAATATAGTGAAAAAGTTTTAGAGCATTTTAAAAATCCAAGAAACGTGGGGGAGATACCGGATGCAGATGGTATAGGAACGGTAGGCAACCCGGTTTGCGGGGATTTGATGACTTTTTACATCAAAGTAAAAGATAATGTTTTGCAGGATGTGAAATTCAAGACATTCGGGTGCGGCGCGGCTATAGCAGTTTCAAGCATTGTGAGTGAGCTTGCAAAAGGTAAAACATTAGATGAAGCTATGAAATTGGACAATCAGATGGTGGCGCAGGAATTAGGGGGACTGCCTCCCAGCAAACTTCATTGCTCTAATCTTGGCGCGGATGCGTTGCATAAGGCAATAGAAGATTATAAGAAAAAATCTGCCAAAAAATAAAGAGGTATGAAATGCGTATTTCAGAAAGAAAAATTGCTTATTTGGCAAAAGAAATCAGCTCAAAAATGTATGGCTCTAAAGGAATTACGCTGAATGTTTCTTTGGAAGTTTTAGAAAACAAGATTTCAGGGGTTATCTTGGAAAATATGAAAATGGAAGATGAAATCGATAAAGAGGCAAAAATGATTATAGAACAGCACCAGAAAGAAATTAAAGACGGGATGATTGATTACCATAGTTTTTTTAAAAAAGTAAAAGACAGGCTTGTAAAACAAAAAGGCTTTGTCGTATGAAACCGTTTCTTTGAGGAGTTATGAGATGAGATTAAGTGAAGACAGGATAGTTGACTTAAGCTGTAAAATTGCCGGTAAAATATTAGATGAAGAGCTTATTTATTCTGATTTTGATGAAGATGAGCTGATAGACTTCATTAAAAGAATAATCTGTAACGATTTTGCGATTGAAGATGAAATTGAAGCAGAGACAAAAAAAGTAATGAATTCCTATTCCCGTTCTATTCCCGAGGGCAGTGCTGAATATAATGCTGTTTACCAGAAAATAAGGGAAGATATAGCCAAACGAAAAAATTATGTTCTCTAGAAGAACTACACATTGTTTCGCCAGAAATAATGCTGTTACCCTGCCCAAGATACTTAATAGTAAAATAATAAATAAAAAATATAAAGAATATGTTTCTTTAAAATATTTATCAATCATTAAGTCTGCCTTAAAAGAAGATATTAACGGCGGGGACATAACATCCTATTATCTTGTACCTAAAAATAAGATTGTTGAATGTGAGATCAGGGCAAAAGAGCGGGGGGTTCTTGCCTGTTTATTTATTGTCAGGGATATTTATTCTCTTTTAGACAAAAATGTCAAAATATTATTTGCAAAAAAGGACGGTGAAAAAGTAAAAAAGGGAGACGTTGTCGCACTTATATCCGGGCCTGCCGGCTCTATCCTTAAGGGAGAAAGAGTGTCTTTGAATTTTCTGCAGCATTTTTCAGGGATAGCCACATTGTCAAAAAAGTATGCTGAGAAGATAAAACCATATAATGTAAAAATTTTAGATACCCGCAAAACAATGCCTCTTTACAGGTTTCTGGAAAAATACGCGGTAAAAACCGGGGGGTGCTTTAATCACCGTTTTGGTTTGGATGACATGATTTTAATTAAAGAAAATCATATCATTTTGAATAATGGAATAAAGAACACGCTCAACATGCTTGATAAAAATTTTAAAGAAAAGAGATTGGTGGAAATTGAAGTGAAAAACCTTAAAGAACTTGAAGAAGCATTGTTTTTTTCGCCTGATATTATTATGCTTGATAATATGAAACTCAGGGACATCAGAAAAGCCCGTGAAATTGTCCCTGTAAAAATAAAACTTGAGGTTTCAGGCAACATTAATTTGAAAAATGTCAGAAAGGTTGCTGAAACAGGAGTGGATTTTATTTCTATCGGCGCGATTACACATTCTGCAAAAGCGCTGGATTTAAGTTTAATAATTAAATGAACCCCGCCCTTCCTAAAGTAATAAGGAAGTAAGGTGGGAAAAAAATTAGTTTAGGTGATAATTATAAAAGGAAGAGCTGGGTGAAATCTTTAGAATTGTCGGCGAAAATACTAAAAAGGTTAAAAACCGGGGAAGTTATTTCAGGATGCAGATTGAGTAAAGAAAATAATATATCCCGTATGGCAGTTTGGAAAAGAATTAATTTCTTAAAAAACGAAGGTTATGATATAAAATCAATACCGCGAAAAGGTTATATTCTGGCAGACAGGAAGGAATGCTTTACTCCCGAAGAAATATTTTCGAAATTAAACACGAAAACATTTGGCAGGAAGATATTTTTCTTCGGGGAAGTTGGTTCAACTAATGATTTAGCCTATCAATATGCCCTGAAAAATACTAATGAGGGGGTAATATTTATCGCCGAATCACAAACCAAAGGCCGCGGCAGAATGGGGAGAAAATGGTTTTCCCCAAAAGAAAAAGGATTATGGTTTTCAGTTATATTAAGGCCCAGGATTAATTTTTCTGATATAACAATATTACCGTTATTGACGGCTGTTTCATGCGCAGATGCGATTAATAAAACTTCAGCTTTAGATGCAAGGATAAAATGGCCTAATGATTTATTGATAAATAATAAAAAAGTCGGCGGAATACTTCTCGAGATAAATGCAGAAATCGATAAAATAAATTTTCTGGTTGCCGGGATTGGAATAGATGTAAATATAAATAAAAAAGAATTTCCAAAATACCTGGGAGATAATGTATCTTCTTTAAAAATAGCAAAAGGGAGTATAATATCCCGTGTGGATTTGCTTGTGAATATCCTGGAAAATTTGGAAAACAGGTATCAAAATTTTCCAGAAAATAAATTTGATATTATAAAAATATATTCTGAATTATGTTGCAATTTAGGGAAAATGATAAATGTGGAAACACAGACCGGAATTATAAAAGGGGAGGCAGTAAAGGTTCATGAAAGCGGGTGCTTAATTATCAGGGATAAAAATGGGAAATTGATCAAATTGAGCAGCGGGGATATTATTTAAGAGCTCTAAGAAACAGGATAAAGCGGATATGAAATATTATTTAGGTTTTGATATTGGAAATACCCAAACCGTCATAGGAATTTTTAGGGATAACAAACTGATAAATAATTGGCGGATTGATACAATTAAGGAAAGAGGAGCGGATGAGTATATATCAATAATAAACGGTTTTTTCAGGAAAATTAATATATCTCCAAAGGAAATTGGAGCATTCATTATTTGTAATGTGGTCCCGCAAACCAGAAAAACAGTTAATGATTTTAGCTTGAAATATTTAAATATCAGGCCTATTGAAGTTGGAGTTAACTTAAATCTAGGGATAAAAATCAGCATAGACAACCCACGGGAACTTGGCGCGGACAGAATCGCAAACGCAGTCGCAAGTTTTGAGGAATATAAGGGCCCGGTCATCATAATAGATTTTGGAACAGCCACTACATATGATTGTATCAGTAAAAAAGGTGAATATTTGGGGGGAATTATTCTCCCCGGATTAAAAATCTCTGCTGAAGCATTATATTTAAAAACAGCTAAACTTCCGAAAGTGGAAATAAAAAAACCAACACGTTTAATTGGCAGGAACACAATTGACGGAATAAATTCAGGATTGATATATGGCACGATTTTCCAGACAGAGGGCATTATCGCAGGCCTTAAAAAGGAGTTAAAACCTTCAGGTGATATTAAAGTCATATCTACGGGCGGGTTATCAGGATTAGTATACAAAGATATTAAATGCATTGATGGAAATGATCCTTTTCTCACGTTGAAAGGTATCCGGTTAATATTAGAGAAAAATATGGATAAGTAATTTAATAAGTGATATAATTCCAAAAAAGGAGGACTTATTTTATGGGAGGAGAATTTATTGGCAGGGGGAAGAAGGCCCGCCGTTGTTATGGATTTGATGAAATTGCATTAGTTCCCGGCAGTTTGACAATTAATCCTAATGAAGTCGATATAAGCTGGTCGCTGCGTGATAAAAAATTTTCTACACCTATAATAGCCGCGGCTATGGATGGAGTAGTTGACACAAATTTCGCTGTTCAGATGGGCAAACTTGGAAGTTTCGCTGTTTTAAATTTAGAAGGGATTCAGACGAGATACGAGAATCCTTCTGAAGTTTTGGACGAAATTGCGAATGCCTCATCTGAAGATGCCACAAAATTAGTCCAGGAAGTTTACCTGAAACCTATCAAAGAAGAACTTATAGCCAAAAGAATAAAAGAAATTAAAAAACATAATGTTCCTGCGGTAGTATCCTCAATCCCGCAAAGAGCCCGGCGTTTTGGGGAAATTGCCCAGGATGCGGGCGTCGATGTTTTTGTAGTTCAATCCACAGTTTTAACTGTAAAGCATATTTCGTCTGAATATGATACGCTTGATCTTTCTTCATTCTGCAAAAAAATGAAGATACCGGTCATTATTGGCAATTGTGTCACTTATGATGTTGCGCTTGAACTTATGGGGACGGGAGCGGATGCGATCCTTGTTGGGATCGGGCCGGGCGCGGCATGTACGACGAGGGGTGTTTTGGGAATTGGGATTCCCCAGGTTACCGCCACAATAGATTGTGCTGATGCAAGAGATTTTTATTATAAACAGGTCGGGAAATATGTGCCGATTATTACCGACGGGGGTATGAATATCGGCGGCGACATATGCAAGGCCTTTGCCTGTGGAGCAGATGCGGTAATGATAGGTTCCGCATTTGCGAGGGCGAAAGAGGCACCGGGGAGAGGATATCATTGGGGAATGGCAACGCCTCATGCAAATTTGCCCAGGGGGACAAGAATCAAGGTAGGAACAACCGGGACCCTAAAGGAAATTTTATTCGGCCCTGCGCGGCTTGATGATGGTTCCCAGAATTTAACAGGTGCGCTGCAGACTTCAATGGGAAATCTTGGAGCAAAAAACATCAGAGAGATGCAGTTGACGGAAATTATTATTGCACCCGCAATTCAGACTGAAGGTAAGGTTTTTCAAAAAGCACAAAAAGTAGGAATGGGGAAATGAAAGAAAAATCAAAAGTTTTTATAGGTCTTATAAGTCTTATAGGTCTTATAAGCCTTATTGCTGCCTGTGAAAAGCCTGTTGATGAACAGAACGAGCTGGCAAAAGGGTATTTTGAAAAAGCACAATTGTTGTTTAAATTAGAGGATGAAACGGGCAGGCTGATTGTTGATTTAGACGAAAATTTAAAACAAAAGGAAAAATGGCAGAAGGCTTTTAAAGAATACAAAAAGATTACAGAGGAGTGTCCGGACAGTAAATATGTTTTGGAAAGTTTGGCCTCAATGGTAAAAATCAAGCAAAGATATGGTTCATTTAAAGATTATGTGTCATTTTACCACCGTATAATAGAAGAATTTCCGGGAAGTCCCTATGCAAAAGAGGGTAAAGATGTTATAGAAAAAACTGCTAAACGTTTAATGATTTCCGCTGATGATTATGCTTATAGAAAACAAAATGATTTGGCAGAAGAGGAATATAAAAATGTTCTTTTTGTGAATCCTGATTTAATAGAGGCAAATTATAAGCTTGCATTGGTATATGAAAAAATGGGACTTTATAAAAAGGCAAAAAGTGAGTTATTAAAGGCGGATAAATTGCCGGAAACGCATTATACATTGGGATTGGCATATTTCAGCCAGTCAAAATGGGATAAGGCAATTGAAGAATTTGAAAAGGCCATAAGTATTAAACAAAACTATAGTGCCGCATATATGAATTTAGCGTTTGTGTATGAAAAAATTAATAATAATGACAAAGCCAAAGAGATATGGCGTAAGTATTTGGAACAGGCTGTAAAAGATCAAAATGAAGGTAAATGGATTCCAACTGCCGAGGAACATGTGAAAAAAATATCAAATAATTAAATAATATGATAATGTCAAAATAGGTATGAAAGGAATGAAAGTTTTGAAACGGGGTAAATTTTAGATTTCTCCCTTTAGAAAAGGGAGATTAAGAGGGATTTGAGAGAATTGGCAAGTGTATTTAACACGATA
>JBFMCF010000106.1 GCA_040754625.1 bacterium
CTTGTTACCGACTGGAAAGATTATTCTTTTTCTGGTTCGCTTGATTTTAATTTGAATAAAATTATCAGTTAATGTTTACGCAGGCTAAAGCCTGCGGCTACAAAACCACCGGTAACTGACCGGTTACAATTAAATTAAAAAAAAGCTTGACATTTATATAAAAAAGCATATAATAGTATCTATTAACAATGTAATATGCGGATGGGCATAGGTCATTTCTTTTGAATTGAAGAAATAAAGGACAAAAGCCAGTTATGATTTGACTGGCTTTTTTATTTTTATAATATAAAATCAAAATATTAGAGGGATGAAAAATGAAAAATTTATTGTTTGCAAAAAAAATATTGCTGACTGCTGTAATTATGCTGACTACCTATACATACAGCAATGCAACACCGCTTCCAATATTCAGTACCAGCAACGGGTGGACACAATTTGCCAATGATGACGGATACCGTACCACCGACGGATATGTTAACCCTGGCTGGGGCGCGCAGTCTTTTGATGCTGAACATCTGTTCTATAAATTTCAGGACAATATTCTTTCAATCGGATTACAAACAGGTTTTGACTTGATAGACGGGAATGTATACACTGGCGGCATTAATTATTACGCAGGTGATATAGCGCTTTCATTTGACGGAAATTCTTCAAATTATGAATACGCGGTTGATTTTGGACTTTTTACCAAAGACTATGTAACACCCAGCCCGGTTGGCGGTAATACAGGCACTCCCGGCATAGATTCAGCGGGAGTTTACAGTGTTAGTTTATGGAATAATGATGTATACGGGCCTTATGGTTCCAGTAAACCTTTTGCAATGCAGTCGGGAACACTACTCGAACAGTTATCCGGAAATTCAAGCGGCAGCGGCAGTTCAGGCACTAGTTCTTCAGGCGGGTATTTCTATGGCGGATATAGTTATTATAGAATAGTCAGTGTCAACACTTTTTATTTGCCCGTAATAATTCCCGGCAATCCAATCCAGCTTAATGCCCACTGGACTATGTCATGCGGAAATGATGCTATAAACGGCAGTGTGACAATACCAAATCCTATCCCGGAACCAGATACCATGTTTTTGCTTGGCAGTTTAGCGACAGGTTTATTCGGGCTCGCGGGAATATGTAAAAAAAGAATATAGATTTTTATCGTTCCCGGCAACTTCCCCCGCCGAATCCTTCAAAAAAAGTCTTTACATTAAACGCAAAAACTGGTATATTATTGAAAAATTTATGTCCAGAAAAAAATTTCTCATAAAATTTATATTCCTGTTTATTTTCACTTCAGGATGCGGGCTGTCATCTAAAAAAGAAAATGCCTTTGACCAGGGCATGCTTTATCTTAAAAACGGGAAAAGTACGGAAGCCATTGAATCTTTTAAAAAGGCCATCAGCCTGGATCCCGAATTTGCAGACGCCCATTACTATCTAGGCCTGACATATAAGGAACTTGGACAAAACAGACTCGCTATAGAAGAATTCAGGGAAATTGAAAAAATAAAGCCGGACATGGCAGATGCCAAACTTGCAATCGCAGGGATATATTTACTGGAAAAAAATTTTGATGAAAGTATTAAAATATGTGAAGAAACACTCCAAAAAGAACCGGCAAATATTCCCGCGTTCAGTCTTCTCGCAAGTATTTATATTTTCCAGAAAAAATACCCTGAAACATTAGAATTGTCTGAAAAAATTAAAACATTAAGCCCGAGTTCGGTCGAACCTTATCTGGTCATGGCTGAAGTGTATCAACAAACAAATGAAATGGAAAAAGCAAAAAAGGAAATTAACGCAGCCGAGAAAATATCTCCCGACCACCCTTCAGTTCTTACCGCCAAAGGCTTATTACTGCTCGCTGAAAAAGAAATTGATAAAGCGTTAACTGAATTTAAAAACGCGTTAAAAACCAACCCTAATTTTTTACCTGCAAACCTCAATATAGCGAGAATCTATAATTTAACGGGGAAATACGACCAGGCAATTGTTCAGGGAAAAGCGCTTTTAGAAATATACCCGAATAACCCGGCTGTTTATCAAACAATTGCCATGGGATTTATTTTTAAAATGAAATTCCAGGAAGCCGCTGAATACATCTGGAAACTGATTGAAATTGCCCCTTCTGCTGAAGCCCATTACTTACTTGGAATCGCCCTGCAGGGATCCGGCAAGGAAGAACAGGCAATAAGTGAATTTAAAGAAGCCATTAAAATAGATCCTGATCATGCCGGGGCACATTATAATATCGGGATGATATATATTAAAAAAGAACTATATGACCAGGCATTATTGGAAGGTCATAAAATACTGGATAAAAAACCGGAAGATATACAAGCGCAAAACTTGCTTTTAAACGCTTATCTCGCGAAAGGCAATATTGATATCGTTATCGATGAATTTAAAAAAAAGGTGGAAGATAATCCTAAATCTGTTTATTCCATATTAACCCTTTCTTCCCTTTATTTACGAAAAGGATTAAACGATGAATCTATTAAAACCGCCAGGAAAGCTATCGCGGTCGATCCGAATAATTTAATCGCACAGACAATGATAAGCCTGGCATTGCTTAACAAAAAGGATTTTAATCAAGCGGCATCCAGCCTCGAAACCGCCATTAAAACAAACCCCAAGACTATTTCAGCCAGGATGAACCTTGCCGCGATATATGAAGCGCAGGGAAAATATGAGCTTGCCATTAAAAAAATAGAAGACGTCCTTAAGATAAATGAAAAATTTCTTCCCGCGTATCAGAATATAGCCAACATTTATATGAAAATGAAAAACGTTGAAAAAGCCATTTATTATTTTAATAAAGGGCTAAGTATTAATCCAAATTTTCCGCCTTTCCACCTGGCGCTGGCTTTGATTTATGAAACACAGGGAAAAACCGATTTGGCGGTAAAAGAATATGAAGAAACCATAAAGTTATCTGAAAAAGTAAAACAGCCTTCTCCGGTTCCTTACAATAACCTGGCTTATCTTTATGCCAAAGAAAATAAAAATCTTGACAAGGCACTGGAATACGCGTTAAAAGCCATTATAATTTCTCCCAAACAGGGAGCAGTCCTGGATACGTTAGGTTTCGTTTATTATCACAAGCGCAATTACGATGAGGCCCTAAATGTTTTAAAGAAGGCTGTTGAACAGCTGCCAAAAAATCCGAGTGTCCGCTACCATTTAGGAATGACATACTATAAATTGGGGAAAACTGCCGAAGCTAAAAAAGAATTGCAAAGCGCGCTTGACATATCTGCCAGCTTCCCTGAAGGTGAAGAAGCGAAGAAACTGCTTGATTCAATAAAGTAGGGTTAAAATACCTATAAAAATAAATTATTTTGTAAACTTTCTGCGCAATCCTGCAAAACTAAATAAACCTGCGGCCAAACTGCCGAGCAAATGCATTGTCCCGGGTTCAGGAATTTGCGGAGTGGAACTTGAGAATTCAAGTTGTGTCCTTATGGCGCCGGAATCAAACATATAATTCCCGATAATATTATGATTTACTACCTGAAAAAAGTTTGAATTTTGTCCCACAGCCTGCCACCAAAGGTCAGTGTATCCGTTATTAGTATTAAAAGAATAGTCAATAAGCAGATTCCCGGTTCCATTATAATAAAACACGTCATCGACATCAATAGTAAATGTTGTATCGCCTGGCAAAGGAAGATTACCGGAATAAATCAATGTCTTGTTAGAGCCATGATTACTATCAGGTGAATCTGCCGAGAGATCATCTCCAATAACATCAGTACTTGATATATATATATTCAAATTATATAACGGGTCTTCATGTGTGTTCCAGGTAAAATGTTTAATTGAAGTTATTGTGCCGGTATAATCCATCAGCCAATTCTCTGATATCCATAATTGATAACGTGTGACATTACTATCACTCCACGGCCACTGGGTACTTTCCAAAGCTTGTAGTTTATCGTTAGTATCAAAAGATATTGCTTTTGAACTGCTTAAAAAGAGTATTATAAAGAAAAAAGTAAAAATGCCGGTTTTTAAAAATTTTGATTTTATCTTCATGTTCTAGAATTTCTTTCTAAATCCCGTAAATCCCAACAACCCGCTTACCAAACTGCCGAGTAAAAACACCGTCCCTGGCTCAGGGATAATAACCGGCTGGCCATATAATTTTAAACTGCCTTCGCCATTTCTCCCGACATTCTGCATCCTTATATAAGTGGACGTCTCATCCAAGATGGGCGAACCGCTAAAATTCATTGTTAAGTAGCTGGTTGTAAAAAATGGGATGTTATTTCCATCCGGTAAATTGTTTTCGCCAAGCAACGAAAGAGGATTAAAAAGAGCGCCGTCAATTCCATCATAAGTTGAAGGGACATAGTCTAAACTGACACCATTAATCTTTTCATTAACATTCATCTCCCATTTATGATACCCTTCCGGGCGAGGGTCTCTCAGCAACATGGGTTGATTATTGTGGACATCATGGCAATCGAGACAATTATTAACCGGACCCCATCCTATTTTAACAGGATGGTCCGAAAGATTCTGGTTTTTTAATTCATATGCCTTTAGCTCCCAGCTTAAAAGTGAAATTGAATTAAAATTAAGCAAGTCAAAACCAAACTTTGTGATACCCGGCGTATTTGGCCCCGAATTATCGCTAAGGCTGGTGGGAGAAGTGTTGTTTAATGTTACAGTCAAAATGTTTCCGGAGATATTAATGTCCATATCCGCTGAACCCACACCGCCGGAATCATAACCGTAGAAGGTATAACTTAGGGCGTGAGAATAGGAAAATGATAGTAATATCATAACAGAACTAAAGTATAATATATATTTTTTCATATTCTCACCCTCTCAGTTTTTTTAAAAGTAAGAGAGGATATTAAAAGAATACCCTCTCTTACCAATCTATTTATTAATACTTGAGTTTGGCAAATTTAAGCTGCCAATTTTAAAATATTTGGCAAAACCATAAGTGAATCATGAGAAAAAGAATCTCTAAAATGAAAAACTTTTTGCCTGAAAGTTTTATGTTTTTCATTATC
>JBFMCF010000107.1 GCA_040754625.1 bacterium
TACCAGGATAAACTGTTCATAGCTTGTAAGTTGTTTCACGAAAGCTCCTCCTTTTTCCAAAGATTTCTCTCTGGAGGAGCTTTTCGTCTTCTTCGGGCTATATATTAAAGGATTTCAACAGAACCTTGACGAATAATTAAAAAAATGTTAAACTTATAGTTTATCATAAGGTATCAAATAATGATGTTATTAAAAAATAGAAAAATAATTATTATCATACTGATTTTAATAACACTGCAATATATTAATTATAAACTGGAAGAGACTGTTTTTGCAGAAACTACGAAAACTATTACAATAAAAGTAAGCCTTTTATTTAAGGCGGATATAGATAGTTCAGGCAGGGTTGACGGCAAGGATTTAGCACTGCTTATGTTTTTCTTCGGTAAAACGGAAAGTGAATACAAGTCAAACAGTTTTAATATAAATCCGGATATTAACGGCGACAAAATAGTAGATGGCGAAGATTTGGTAATTTTGGCCAGTCATTTTGGGCTTGAAAAATAAGCGGGGAAATTGATTTGAAAAAATATCTTCTATACCTGATTATCACACTGCTTACAGTAACTGATGGATGCAAATGCGGCAGCGGCGGCGACAACGGCGCCGTGACCCCGTCTGCCGCTATTCCCGAGGTGAAAATAGGGGTGACCAATCCGGTAAATATGGGTGATTTTTCCTTAACGGTTGATATCTCTGATGTTTTGAACGCAGCAGGGATTTATTTCAGGCTGTATTTTGACCCTAAAAATATCCAGGTTAAAGATAAAAATAAGCCGGTAAACAGTGTTGAAGAAGGTTTGTTTTTTAACCAGGGTGGAATTACCACAAGTTTAATGGTCAATTTTCTTGATCAAAATCCCGACACGGGATGTTTGATAATAGGGCTTTCCCGTGCCGGCGGGAAAACAGGAATAACCGGTTCAGGGAATATATTGAAATTCACATTTACTACTATAACTGCAGGCACAACTTCAGTTAAGTTTACTGAAACAGCCTCAGATAATTCATTGTTCACACCGGAATTGGAAAATATATCAAGTGTCAAGTGGACAAACGCGGAGGTAATAGTCAAATAATGTTTAAAAAAGTGGTATTTTTGTTTTTTACAATTTTTTTCTTGAATAATATAGGTATATTTGCGGCTCCTTCTATAAGCAACATTACCGACAACAGATCGAGCTATACTAACAGTGAAATACCGAGATATAAGAAGTTTGAAATAAGTTTCGATGTAGAAAATATGGATACATCTGTAACGAATCTTCAATTACCTTATGACTCAACCCCTCCGGCAGGTATAACCGCTGGGGTAGGTATTACTGTTGATGGATTATTTTTGCCTCCAGGAGAAATAAATTGGGACAGTGCGAAGATACAGCCGGGATTCTGGTATGAGAATTTTACAATGGATAAGAATGATACAGCGCACACTCCTGTTACCTCTTTCGGCAATTATCCTGATTGGATTTATGCTGAAGGCAAAGAACAATGGAAAATCAGGTTCGCTCCAACCCAAATCGGCCAATGGAAATACAAAATCAGAGTAGTTGACGCTTCAGGCCAAACAGAGTCTTCAGAACAAACTTTTAATGTTGTTTCTTCTAATAGTAAAGGATTTATTAGGGTAAGCCAGGCTGACAAAAGATATTTTGAATTTGATAACGGGGAAGTTTTTATACCTGCGGGGTTAAGTTTGATGACACAGGGAATAACACAGGGAATATCTCAGGGGATATTATCAAGATTGTGGAATAATACATGGCAGAATAAAGCAGTAGAAAACAAATTAAATTTATTCAGACCCTGGTTTACAGCATGGCAGGAACTGCCAATTTATGGAGGGTATGGGTCTACCAGGTCGTCATATTTTAGATTTTTAAAACTGGTTTTAAATTCGTCAGATACCTATGGGGAACCACAGGGTGTCCATTCCGGGAAATATGCCTATAAAAAATCCGTAGACGATGTAAAAGACTGTAATTATTGCTATGACTATGGTGCAAGGGCATTTTTAAATACCAGCTTCATATTAAAGCCATACGCGAAATATAAATATACCGGATGGATAAAAACAGTAAATCTGCAGGGAGATGGAGCAGGCGCGATGTTATATGCGACGCAGGGTGTTTTTGACTGGGTAACAGTAAATTCCATGATGGTTAAATATTTCAGTGATACTGCTTGGACAAACGTTGACACTAATTTTAAATTAACAGGTGATAATAACTGGACGCAGGTTGAAATGATTTTTACGAATAAAGAAAGACATTGGATATACCTGGGAGGAGAGGCCTGGAACAGAGATTTAACCAGTTCCAATATCGGCACATTACAGGGTACAGCTTATTTTGATGACCTGTCTTTAAAAGAAGTTTTGGCTGACAGTACGTTGGGACCTGAACAGCTTGATAAAGGAGATATGGAATTTCATGAACATTTCGCACAAAGATATAGCTATCAGTTTGACAAGCTGCTGGAGTGGGCGGAGGCTAACAGCGTATATTTTAAAGTAAGTATTGAGGAAAAACAGGAAGAGACCTATACGAGAATAAAAGATAATGGCACTATTGATGCTGTCTGGCCTCAATGGGCTGGAGAAGAAAATTATGCTGGCCGTGCCGCTGGAAATACGCCCTTAAAATGGTATGAAAAAGCATATTGGCGTTATCTGATTGCCCGCTGGGGTTACAGTACTTCAATACATTCATGGGAGCAATTTAATGAACAAGACCCTAATTCCAGTTTTGTCTGGCAATTGACAAATGAATTTGGAGAATATGTCCGTCAAAATGACCCTAATAGGCACCTTGTTACCACTTCATTCTGGTCAGGTTTTCCGTCACAGCAATTCTGGTCAAATCCTGCTTATCCGAACGTGGATTATGCGGATGTGCACAAATATTTAAATCCTTACTCCAGCTATTCTTTTTGGGGTAATTATTTTAGTGAAAATAATATCAGCATTGAAACAAGGCCGGGATATATTTACGGTGGAAGCGGTTATTCAATAAAAATTCCGGTCAATCCGCCATCTTCATATGCCAAAAGTGCCGATGGTGTAATCATTCAGGGTAATGGAACCTGGACTATAAAATATTTAATGAAGACAGAAAATTTACAAGGAACAGTTACCAGCAATGGCCTTTTGAGGGGCGGTTTGCTTTATAGAGTAGATACTTACGGCGATTCTACATACCAGTTTAGTAAAGTCCCAAGAATGGCTATGAGTAATTATTATTTAGACGGCAATATTCCCCCCGGAACTTACGACTGGACAGAATTCAATGGTACTTTTCAAATACAGGATAACGGCTTCCATTATCTATATATTTCCTTTAGTAACGAGGATTATAAAAGCGGAGATGCCTGGATAGATAATGTAGAAATAATCTCTCCTGTTGGAGAAAAAATATACGTCAACGGTGAATTTGATTTTTCGTCAAAACAGGGAGAAGATCTTGCTCTTTATGTTAAAAATTTTGCTAATTCGCTTAATGCCGGAAAGCCCGCAATCTGGGGAGAAATAGGGTTAATGGAAAGTACAAATACGGATATTGAATCAGAATTGTTAAAGCAGGACACTGTGGGTGTGGGTTTTCATAACATTATCTGGTCGCAAATCAGTCCTTCCGGAACAGGTGTATTATATTGGCATCATTTAAATGAAATTTACGGTGTAAAAAACTGGATTTACCACTTCAGGCCGTATGTTGAGTTTATGCAGGGAATTCCTCTAAATAATGGAAAATACCAGGACGCCAATGCATCTTCCAATAATATAAATTTGAGAGTATGGGGGCAAAAAGATACTACCAATGCTAAGGCTCATCTCTGGATACAAAACAAAAAGCATACATGGAAGAATATAGTAGATAAAATAAACATCGATTCGGTTATGGGGAATATTACAATCCCAAATATGAATGATACTACTTATTCAATTGATTGGTGGGATACATATTCCACTGCCGGGACGGAATTTAGAAAAACAAAGACATCTGCTTCCGGGGGCAATTTAACTTTTTCCCTGCCAAATCCTTTATCTGCTGATGTAGCGGTAAAAATAAGTCCTGTGGCAGGTACAGCGACTGTTCCTGTTTTGGATTGGACGGGTGAGGTTGGATACACTAATGATGGGGTTGATCCTGAAAACGGTGATAACACTGCCAGTTTTAATTTCCGTGTCAAGTATACTGAAGCACAAAATACTTGCCCTTCTTTCGTCCGTTTGTTATTAAATAAAAATGGAGATAATGATTATACTGATACCGGAGAAATTATTGATATGGAAGAAGACAATCCCGGGGATAATGATTTTACAGGCCCGGAGGGAAAAATTTATTCTAAAAAAATCACTGCCCCTTTCATTTCAAACACTGCTATTATCCCATATAAGTTTGAAGCGTCTAATGGCATCTTTCCTGCTTCCGGGGCACCTGTAACAGAAATTAACACCATAAATTTAAATTATAATTTATCGATAAATGTGGATACCGCTGGAGTTAATTTGAACCGGCTTAGCCTGTCTTCTTTTTCCCAGCCTGTCAGTATTAATGTTACAAACGCGACTATTTATGATTCTGCCTCGTTTACTCTCCAGATTACAGCATCAACATCAAGTAAAAATGACTGGAGCGCGGGTAATGCTTCGGGAAAAGAAGTCTATATGCTCAAGGCCCTTTTTACCGGGGTAACCGAAACACCTGTCGCAGGTGATTTTAATGATGATGATATAGTTACAACTACTGTGAAAACGTCTTCTCCGATAAGCTTTGGAAACTCTAAATTTCTGGCAAATGGCTCAAATGTTCCTGCCGGCGGGTCGGTAAAGCTCTGGTTGTTATTTAAATCCCCGGAATCAAGCACTTCCCAATCGGAACAAAATATTTCACTTACAATTGGCATTGTAAACACAAATTAATTTCCCAAAATTCACTTGTTAAATATCTGAATTTATGTTATAATATTTAATTTAATACGTTAATATATTTGAAGTTAAAAGTCGACATAGTTGTTTTAGTATCTGTGTAATTGTTATTATTTATAGCAGGAGTAAAGTATGAATGGAAGTCAAGACAAGATAGCAACAGGAAATTATTTAATTACAATCAGGCGTGTTTTTATTAAACGCTGGTGGCTGATTATTTTAATTACTTTTATTGTATCAATTTCCGCTTTTATTACAAGCAAAATCGTGGAACCGGTTTACGAGGCCAGTACAAGTATCCGTGTGCAGTCTCCACTCCAATTATCGGTCGGGAACAAGTCTATGTTCGGTAAAACTTCTTTAGAACCTGAAGCTATGTGGTTAAAAAGCCGTTATTTGCTGGAACTGGTCATGAAAAATCTGGGCATAGGAAATATGAATAACAAAAAAGAATATATTGAAATTATGGAAAAATTAGTAAACAACATAAAAGTGCAGACCTTTGAGGGCGCAAATACACTTGTTTTAACTGTGCGCTGGAACGAGCCTGAAATGGTGGCCAGAATTACCAATACACTGGCGGATACATTTATTGAAAAGTACCAGTTGTTTAACAGCGCCCTATCCAAAGACAAGAGGGTTTACATAGAAGAACAATTGAATTTAATCCGTATAAAGCTTGATGAGGCGCAAAAGAATTTAAGCGATTTTCAAAAAAAAGAGGGAGTGATATCTCTGGATGGAGAAATTAAAGGGATTACTGAGCGTATTTTTTCATGGGAGGCAAAACGATACCAGGTAGAAATGGACATTAAAATCGCACAGGCTAAATTTAACCAGTTAAAAGAGCAGATATCTTTGGGCAGGGAAGATACCACCCTGAATTTTCAGGCCATGTTTTTCAGAGACAACCCTGTTCTTTTGTCACTGCAGGAAACGATTTCCAGGTTTGAATCAGAGGTAGCTTCAATGAGTTATATGTATACGAATGAGTTTTCTCCTCTTTTGATAAAAAAGAAGCAGCTTGAAGAACTCAAAGATAAATTCCATGCTGAATTAACTAAATCTGCTTCTGAAAATAAATCATATAATAACCAGCGGCAGAAGGATTTTATATTAGACATGGTCCAGGCGGAAATGGAAATAGAGGCGAAGCAAAATGAACAAACTCTGTTAACCGATTTGATAGAAAAAGAACAGGAAAAACTAAAAAGTTTTCCGGAAAAACAGATTCATTATGTTGATATTTTAAGGGAAGAAAAAGTAAATGAAGAACATTATACTAATTTGTTAAAAAGACTGGCAGAGGCACGCATTGAAGAAAATGTTGATATGTGGGATGTGAGGGTTTTTGACCGCGCGTACCAGCCATATCGTCCATTAAAGCCTAAACCCGTGCAGAATACCATTTTTGGTTTAGTAATAGGTTTAGTATTAGGGATAGGTGTGTCCATGGTTTTTGAATATTTTGATGATTCATTTCATTCAATAGATGAAGTAGAACAATTTTTGAACCTGCCTGTGCTCGCGGCAATTCCAAAGATGGAAGAATAAAATAAGTTATTAATATGAGGGGATAATGAAAGATAATACAAATAAAAAAAATCTTCTTGGGGAAATATTAATTCATTCAGGTTTTATAACACAAGAACAACTGGAGTATGCTTTAAAAGAAAGACAAAAAAATGGCGGCAGGTTAGGCGAAGTGTTGGTCCGTTTAGGATATATATCATCCCAGACTATTTCCACAGTACTCAAAAAACAGCTGGCGTCTTCTCTCCTGGTTAACCATAAGATGCTGGAATCGCCTGAATTTAGTGAATTTTACCGTCTTCAAACAAGCATAAAAATGGCCCTTTTTTCCGACGAACCGCTCAAATCTATAATGGTTACAAGCTCAATTCCTGAAGAAGGCAAGAGCTTTAGTGTAAGTTACCTGGCAATGATCATTACTTCATTAATGAATAAACGGACGCTTCTTATTGATGCTGATTTGCGCCGCCCGTCTATCCATCTAAGATTTGGATTGTCATTGGTCTATGGGTTAACCGATGTATTAATTGAAAACAAAAAGATAGACGAATGTTTGCAGGATACCGAACTTGCCAATCTCAAGGTGTTGACTTCCGGGTCCCGCTGCCCGAATTCTTCATCTTTATTAGGTTCCCAGAAGATGAAAAATTTAATTAATGAGCTTAAGGAAAAATTTGATTTGCTGATTTTTGATTCATCCCCGCTTTATCCATTGGCTGACGCAATTATTTTAAGTTCTTATGTTGACGGGGCAATTTTAGTTATAAAGTCAGGTTCAACCAGAAGGGGAATAGTCCAGAGGGCTGTAAATACTTTAAAAGATACAAAAGTTAAAATCCTGGGGACAATTTTAAACCAGGTAGAAGATGAAATTCCGAAATATTATTATCATAATCAATAGTAAGTAGAATTCAATCTAAAAAAGATAAAATGTTGAATACTTTTAAAATAGAAACAATACCGGATAGTAAAAATATATTATTACGGGCAACCTTTTTTTCACTTATTCTGGCACTAATAATAGGTTTTGTTATTGGAATATTGTCTCCTTTGTATGCAATAGGTTTTATAGTTTTCCTGTTTTTCATCATTTTAACTATTTCGAATATCCGGCATGGAATACTTTTTTGGCTGTCAACCGGAGGGCTATTTGCTGTTCCGCTTTACACAATCAGAAATACAAGTATATATCCAAGTATGCTTATGTTATCCGTGGTTTTTATTTTCTGGATTTTTATAGCATTAGAAACTAAAAAATTTTTAATTACTCAGACAAAATTATTCTGGCCCCTGATTTTGCTTGTTATTATAACTATTCTTTCCAGTTTCAAAGGCGTTATTCTCTATGACCCTGAAGTCAGGGGAGAACACCGTTTTGCTTTAGTTCAGATTTTCGCGTCTTTTTTAATAATTTTTTCTGTGTTTACTGCTTTTTTAATACCAAGATTTTTTCAGACAACTAAAGAAATCCGGCAGATATATTCTGCTTTGATATATTTAGGTATAGGGATATTTATTTTTGAACTTTCAGGATTAGGCAGGTTTGGGTTCTCGCCAATCTGGGCGCCTTTAATGCAAGCGAATGCGGTTTCACTATCTTATACCAGTTTGTTATTTATGCCTGAATTATCACTTTGGAGAAAGATTCTATTTTCTCTTTTGATTATTTTTTCCCTCCAATATATTCTGGCGCAGTTTTTTTCTGGAGGGGAGCAATGGATTACAGGATGGGTTGTTTTTGTTATACCTTTGATTTTTATAACTTTTTGCAGGTCAAAAAAATGGGGTATTTTTCTTGTAATTTTGTTTTCCGTTTTGATATTCACCATGGCCGGTTCGCAGGTAAAAAATATGTTTGACATGGCGGAGAAAGAAAGAGATTATGACCGTTTAATAATGTGGATGTTTGCTTTTAAAATATGGATTAAAAATCCATTTTTTGGTGTTGGCCCTGGTAATTATATGGATTATATTTTAACCTATGCACATAAAGAGTTTGCCTATACATCTGCCCACAACCAGTATTTTCAGATACTTACTGAACTGGGAGGCATTGCGTTTGTTTGTTTTTCCGGATTAATAATAAAAATTTCCTTTCTGGCAAAGTATCTTTTCAATAAAATAACAGATAATTTTTTGAAAGTATTTATAATTGCTATCATAGGAAGTATATATGGGCAGTTATGTGCCAGCTTTATGGGAGATTATATACTGCCTGCTTATCATAATGGCGGCTCCAGGAATATCTCAACAACAATTTATTTTTGGGTTTTAGTAGGGACTTTAATAGCTATAGAACAAATTGTTAAGGATGTTGAAGGCTCCACGGGAAGAACGTCCCTCGAATTTAAAACACGGGAATTTTTATAAAAGGAACATCATGGATTTATCAATTGTAATTGTCAGTTTTAATACGCGGGATATATTGAGAAATTGTCTTAAGTCGATATATGAAAAAACTAAAGGAATAGAATTTGAAGTTGTTGTTTCTGATAATAATTCGACAGATGGCAGTTTGAACATGATTGAAGAAGAGTTCCCCGAGGTGATTTTAATAAAAAATAACACAAATATTGGATTTTCCTCAGCTAATAATCTTGGGTTTTATATTGCCAGGGGAAGATTTGTTCTGGCCTTAAATCCTGATACGGTTATTCTTAATAGCGCTTTAACAACTATGGTCCAATTTATGAATAACCGCCCTGAAGCAGGAGTAAGCGGGTGTAAATTGTTAAACGAGGACGGAACACTTCAGCCTTCATGGGGAAATTTTCCGAATATTTTATCTGAGATTTTCTATAGCACTTTTTTAAACAGAATTTTTACTCATAGTAAAAGGATAGACAGGGGTGATTTTTATGAAGTAGACTGGGTTATGGGAGCATTTATTATGGTTAGAAAAGAGGTTATAGAGAAAACTGGTGTTTTTGACGAGGATTATAACCCGGTATATTCCGAAGAAGTAGACTGGTGTTATAGAATAAAAAAATCGGGCTGGAAGATATATTATTACCCGGGAGCAGAAGTAATACATCTTGCAGGGCAATCGACTAAAAAAAGACCCCTCTGGGCTATGTTGTTGTTGCACCGTAATAAATATCTTTTTTTTAAAAAAAATTACAGCAGGATATATGCTGATGCCTATAGAATAATAAGAATAGGTATTTATGCCATTCTTATAATATTTATTTTTATTATGGGGCTTTTCAGCAGGAGTGAAAGAGATTTATTGCAGCAGAAATGGAAACTGCTTGTTTTATTTTTGCATCCGGATTTGAAAATACCCACAAATTGTTAAAAAAGGAAATTTTATATTAAAATATTATTTTTAACACAACTTTTCCCTTATCCGCTGGACCATGGAGGGAAAATTAAATCTTATTATTTTTTGGAAGCCTTAAGTGAACAATATGAGATTGTTTTTATTTCTTTTATCCGTTCGGAAAAGGAAAAAGAATATGTAAAACACATTAAGCCTTTTTGTAAAAGGATTGAGGTTTGTAACATTGAGCGTTCAGTGAGGAAGAATATTATTGATGCCTTTAAGAGTATCTTTTTAGGAAAGTCTTTTATTGTTTTACGTGATTTTGTTACAGAAATGCAGGGTTTAATCGATAAAGTTATAAAAGAAGAGAATCCTGATTTTATACATATTGATCACTTGCAGATGGCTCAATATATCAAAGGAGACAAAAAGGGAATAAAAATTTTAGATGAACATAATGTTGAATATCAGATATTGAAAAGAATCTTTGAGATTGAAAAGAATTATTTTAAAAAAATATTTACATATTATGAATTCAATAAATTAAAAAAAGTTGAAAAAGAGGCATGCCTGGAATCGGATTTAGTAATAACCGTGTCTGATTTGGATAAAAGAACTTTGGCTGATATGACTTGTAATAATGTCAGGTTTAAAACAATTCCTATTGGTGTTGATACGGAATATTTTTTTTATCAGCCTATCAGGAATAAACAAGAAAATGCAATTGTTTTTATTGGCACCCTTTACTGGCCGCCTAATATAGATGCTGTAATGTGGTTTTATAAAGAGGTGTGGGGAAAATTAAAAAATAATAATGATATTAGAAATTTAAATTGGAAAATAATTGGATTGAAACCTGTTGATGAAATTTTACAATTAGCTGAAATTGATAAAAATATAGATGTCCATGGCAGTGTTGCCGATGTCAGGCCATTTATGCGGGAAGGAAGTGTTTTTATTGTCCCCCTTTTTTCCGGGAGCGGCATGAGAGTTAAAATCCTAAATGCTATGGCCTGCGGGATCCCGGTTATTTCAACCAGTATTGGTGCGGAAGGGATAGAAGGACTGAAACCAGTTAACTTTAATTTTTGTAAGGAACAAACTAATTACAATTTACGATTCACGATTCACGATTCAAACATCTGGATTGCTGATAAACCGGAAGAATTTATTGATGCGATTATGACATTATTTATTAATAATGAATTGAGAAGCCAATTATCACAAAGTGGGCGAAAATTAATGGAAGAAAAATATAGCTGGAAAACCCAGGGGGAGAAATTGTTAGCCGTATATGAAGAGGCAAAGAGCCTTAGAAGAGTTATAACTTGATAAAATAATGTCAGAATTTAAAAGGAAAAATATGAGAAAAACCACATTTTTTGTATTTAAAAGGCATGCGGTTTCAATATTAAAAAGATTAAATTTTACAAGGATTTTAAATATTTTTGTATTAATTATTGAAACAAAATTAAGAAAAGTAAAAGTAAAGCATTATCCTATTGTCGCAAGGATAAACACAATTCCCTATTGTAATCTTTTATGCCCTGGCTGTAAGGGGGAAAAGTATAAAGATGTAAAAGAGTCCACGCATATAATAAAGTTTGAGGAATACAAAAAGATAATCGACAAGATTTCAAAACATTTAATGCTTGCGATTTTATACGATGAAGGTGAGCCATTATTAAATAATGATATTTACAAGATAATAAGCTATACAAACAGCTTGAATATTTCCACAACAATAAGCACCAACCTGTCTTTTAAAATGACAGAGAAGAATATTGATAACCTGATATTGTCGGGATTGGACCGTTTAATTGTTTCGCTTGACGGAATGACTCAGGAGATATATGCGCGTTACAGGGTTAATGGAGATGTTGAGTTGGTAAAAGACAACTTGAAGAAAATAATAGAGGCTAAAAAGAAGCATAATAAAAAATACCCGGTTATTGATGTCCAATTTTTGAATTTTGGTTACAATGAACATGAGATGCACGATGCGGAGAAATTTTCCTATTCTGTTGGTGCGGACACATTTAGTTCTTATGACGCGAATTTTCACGGATGTTATCCATTTGATGGTTCTGAATCTGAACGTGTCAAATTAGGATGTTCATGTATATGGACCGCATTACATATAAATAACGATTGTATGGTCTATCCCTGTAATTATGGAGAAGATAACGGGTTTGAACCTATTGCGTCAATATATGAAAATGATTTTAATGCATTTTGGAATGGAGAATTTATCCAAAAACTAAGAAAAGGCTTTAATAAAAAGAATAAAAAATTAGAATATTGGCAGTGTAAACAATGTCCTAATTCAGAGGCATTGCCGCGTATTTTGCAATAAAAAATAAATAATTCCAGAAGGGACATCAAATGTTTTTTTATTTTAAAGAACTTTTCCACTACAGAGAACTGCTTTTTACTTTTGCAGCAAGAGATATAAAAGTTCGCTATAAACAGACTATCATGGGGGTTGGCTGGGCACTTTTACAGCCGCTTTCTTTAATGATTATTTTTACAATTGTATTTTCAAAACTTGTGAGAATACAATCCGAAGGTATTCCGTATCCTGTTTTTTCATATTGTGCTCTTTTGCCATGGAGCTTTTTTTCAAATTCTGTTAATTTTGGAGTTGCAAGCATTACTAATAATATGAACCTGGTAACAAAAATCTATTTTCCGCGAGAAGTATTTCCTTTTTCAGCCGTGATAGCAAGTTTTATTGATTTTCTTATTGCTTCAATTATTTTTATCGGGATGATTGTTTTCTATAAAATAAATTTAAATTTTTATATGATATGGATTCCAGTAATTATTTTGATCCAAATAGTTTTCACACTCAGTATCGTCTTGTTTTTTTCCGCGTTAAATGTTTATTATAGAGATATAAAATATATTATGCCAATAACAATCCAGATATGGATGTATTTAACACCAATCATTTATCCTATTAATTTAGTCCCTGAAAAATATAGGACAATATATATGTTAAACCCAATGGCGGGAATCATTGATGGATATAGAAACGTTATTCTTAAGAGTTTACAACCGGATTTCAAACACCTTATTCTTGCTGCATGTGGCTCATCAATTCTTTTTATTTTAGGTTATTTATATTTTAAAAAAGCTGAAAGGGTTTTTGCTGATATTATATAGGGAGAATAAATGTACGCAATTGAAGTAAACAATGTTTCTAAAAAATACAAAATCGGGCAAAAAAAAGATAGTCTGAAAGACACTATTCCAAATACTTTAAAAAGGTTATTTCATCCTGAGGAACCAAAAAATGAATTTTTAGCCCTTGATTCTATTGATTTTAAAATAAAAGATGGTGAATCAGTAGGAATTATTGGACCGAATGGTGCGGGGAAAAGCACTATTTTAAAATTACTTTCAAAAATTACAAATCCTACTTCAGGTGATATAAAAATATATGGAAAACTTGCCGCATTAATTGAGGTTGGTGCCGGATTTCATCCCGACCTGACAGGAAGGGAAAATATTTTTCTTAATGGGTCAATTTTAGGATTAAAACGAGAAGATCTGGATAAAAAATTTGACGAAATTGTCCAATTTTCCGGGCTTGAAAAATTTATCGACACTCCAATAAAGCGGTATTCATCAGGTATGTCTGTGAGGCTTGGTTTTTCTGTAGCGATACATTTAGACCCGGATATTCTTTTAATTGATGAGGTGTTAGCAGTTGGAGACATGAGTTTTCAGTCCAAATGTTTCGAAAAAATGAATGAGTTAAGAAAAAAATTAAAAGCTATAATATTTATTTCCCACAATATGGATATGGTTAAACGGATTTGTCAAAGAAGTATTTTTCTTTTAAATGGGAAAATTATGTTTGATGGTAATAGTAGTGAAGCTGTCGAGAAATATAGAAGTTATGTGTTTATGAACAATGGAGATAAATATGGTGGTTTAAGAGAAGGTACGGGTGAAATACTAATAAGTAATGTACAGGTTCTAAGCGAAAGTAATGAGGAAAAAAATGTATTTAATCAAAATGAGAAGATAAAGATAAAAATATGCTATACGGCAAAAAAACAAATAAAAAAACCATATTTTAGCGTATCGTTCAGAACGGAGGATGATTATCGGGTATTTGGATGTCATTCAGACATGGATGATTATTTTTTAGACGAGGTCAAAGGGGAAGGAGTTATTGAGATAGTATTTAAAGAGATAAATCTTTTGCCAAATATATTTTTTATTAATGTAGGTGTTTGGAATAAAAATACCGGAATTCCTTATGATTACCTGAAGCAAATAAAAACTATTAAAATATCGGGTTCTTCAAAAGCCATAGGTTTTGTTGATATAAAACGGGAATGGAAAAAAGAAAATATTTAAAAGGTGGTATTATGAAGTTAATATATGTGTCTTTTGGTAACATCCCATCAAAATGGGCTCATACAATTCAAATGATGAAAATGTCAGAAGCATTAGCTCAGGAAGTTGATAAATTTGAACTGGTTACAATGACAGATTTAAAATCATTTTTTAGAAAAGATTTTGATTTTTATTCATGGTATGGAATTAAGAAAAAATTCAAAATAACAAGACTCCCTTTAGAATGGAAGAAAACCTCAACAATTTATGAGGGCTGGGAATACCCGAAATTTAATAAAATTGCGCCACTATATTGTAAGTTAGTTTCACCCGATATTGTTTATACGAGAAAACCTTTTATTGTTAATAAATGCATTAGATTGGGTGTGAATGTGATCTTTGAATCCCATGATCCATTAATTGGAGATGATATAGCACATATAGATTCTGTAAAGAACAAAAAAGAATTACTATGTGTGGTTGCTCTTAGAGATTTTGTTAAAAATTGGTATATTGATATATTAGGGTTGAACAAATCGAAAATAATTGTTGCACCTAATGCTGTTTCACTTGAAAATTATAATATAAATGTTTCCAAAAATCACATTTTTGAAAAATATAGAATCCCTGTATTCCAAAAAGTGGTTATTCACTGCGGGCATCTTTATGAAAACAGAGGAATTGATTATGTAATAGAATGTGCCAAAAATTTAAAAGATGTATTATTTCTTTTTATTGGTGGCTGGAGTGAAGATGTTGATAAATATCGTAATAAAACTAAAGAGTTAGGCAATGTATTATTTACTGGGTTTATTCCAAATAGCGAAGTTCCGTCTTTATTAAAAACAGCTGATTGTGTTTTAATGCCTTATTCCAAAAAACTTGGTGTGGCAGAATATGCAACTCCTTTAAAGATGTTTGATTATATGGCTTCAAAAGTGCCCATTGTTGCATCAAAACTTTATGGGCTTCAAGAATTTTTAAAACATGACTATAGTGCAATATTAGTAGAACCAGATGACTGGAGGAGTTTATTAGATGGAGTAAAATTTGTTTTTGATAATAAAATTGCAGCACAAAATCTTGCTGATAATGCATATAAAGAAGTTGAAAAGTATACTTATTCGAATCGTGCAAAAAGAATTTTAGAATTCTCTTTAGATAGATAATTAATATATTGAGGTGAAAAATGGAAATTCAGAAGAAACATATAGGGCTAATCGGTCTTGGATATTGGGGAAAAAATCTTTTACGTAATTTGTATGAACTGGGAGTTTTGCATTCTGCCTGTGATTTGAATGAATATGTTATTAAAGAATGTGAAAGAAAATATTCCGATATTAATTATACTGCTTCATTTGATAACATCTTTAAAAAACCAGAAATTAAGGCAATTGCGATTGCAACGCCTGCTGTTACTCACTATGAACTTGTTAAGAAAGCTATAGCAAACGATAAAGATGTATTTGTCGAAAAGCCCCTTGCTTTGACAGTTAGGGAAGGAGAAGAGCTTGTTTATCTTGCCCGGGAAAAAAATAAAATTTTAATGGTGGGGCATATTCTTCAATATCACCCTGCAGTAGTAAAATTGAAAGAAATGATTTCTTCAGGCGAACTCGGTAAAATTCGCTACGTATATTCGAATAGGTTAAATATAGGGAAGCTCCGGACAGAAGAAAATATATTGTGGAGCTTTGCCCCTCATGATATATCAATGATTCTTATGCTGTTGGGGGAAGATCCTGTTGAAGTTTCTGCTTTTGGAGGTGATTATCTTAATCAAGGTATAAATGATATTACGTTGACAACATTAAATTTTAAAAATGGTATAAAAGGACACATATTTGTCAGCTGGCTGCATCCATATAAAGAGCAAAAATTGATAGTTGTTGGTTCAACAGGAATGGCGGTTTTCGATGATGTCACAAAAGAAAAGTTGTTTTTGTATCCTCATCAGATTAAATGGGAAAACGGCAAAATTCCTGTGGCGCAAAAAGCTGATTTTCATGTCATTCCTTTCAGTGCAGGTGAACCTTTAAAATTGGAACTTCAACATTTTTATGATTGTGTTCAGTCGAGAAATACGCCAAAGACAGACGGGACTGAAGGATTAAAAGTTTTAAAGGTATTGGAAGCTGCGGAGGAGTCGTTGATTAAAAAAACAAGCATATCAATCCAATCCGGGAATTTGCCGCAGGGAGTCTTTATTCATAAAACTGCTTGTATAGATGATAATGTTATCTTGGGTGAGGGAACGAAAATATGGCACTTTTCACATGTCCTTAAAAATTCTAAAATTGGGAAAGACTGCATTATCGGACAAAATGTGACAATAGGCCCGGATGCGGTTGTCGGCAATAAATGCAAGATACAGAATAATGTTTCTGTTTATAAAGGTGTGGTTCTGGAGGATGAAGTTTTCTGCGGTCCGTCGTGCGTTTTTACAAATGTTTATAATCCCCGTGCATTTATTGAACGCAAAAATGAATTTAGAAATACTCTAATAAAAAAAGGAGCAACTATTGGTGCAAATGCAACTATTGTTTGTGGTGTTACTGTAGGTTCTTATTCGATGACAGGCGCAGGTGCTGTAGTGAAAAAAGATGTTCCTGATTATGCTGTTGTAACAGGTATTCCCGCAAAACAGACGGGATGGGTATGTAAGTGCGGCGTAACCTTTAAAGATTGTAAGAAAACATCCTTAGTGTGTAAATCTTGCGGGAGTAAATATAAAGTTAAAAAAGGGAATTTTTTAGTGATAGAGGAGAAAATATGAAACAAATCCCGATGCTTGATTTAAAACTTGAATATGAGTATATGAAAGATGAGATAGACAAAGCTATCAAGAAATGTCTCGATCACCAACATTGGATTTTGGGCCCAGAAGTAAAAGAACTGGAAGAAAAAGTTGCTTCATATCTTGATATGAAAAATTGTATAGGTGTATCTTCGGGGACAGATGCCCTGGTGCTTTCTTTAAGGGCTTTGTCAATTAAGCTAAAAAAGAAGGAATATTTCGATAAAAATGACTGGATAATCACTACTCCATTTACTTTTACTGCAACAGGTGATGCAATTTTAAGAGCGGGAGCAACACCGGTTTTTATTGATATAGATCCAGAAACATACAACATCGATACATCAAAAATCAAAGACTATTTGAATTCAAATGAAGGAAAAAGAGTTATTGGAATTGTCCCTGTTCATCTTTACGGCCAATCGTGCGAAATGGACAAGATTTTGAAACTGGCTAAAGAATTTAACCTGTTTATAGTTGAAGATGTAGCCCAGGCCTTTGGCGGTATGTGGAAAGGGAAAAAACTTGGTTCTATAGGTGAATTAGGTGCCTTTAGTTTTTTCCCGTCAAAAAATCTTGGATGTTTTGGTGATGGCGGTATGGTGTCAACCAGTGATAATGAATTGGCCGAAATTGTAAAAATGCTTTTAAAACACGGCGGGAAAGACAAATATAATGTAAACCATATTGGTTATAATGCCCGTCTTGATACATTACAAGCATCGGTGTTAATTACAAAAATTAAGTATATTGACGAATTTAATGAAAAAAGAAGAGAAATAGCTGAGTGTTATAAAAAAGGATTATCTGCAGTAAAAGGTATAACGATACCAGAAGTTATTAAGGATACTCTTCATGTTTTTCATCAATATACTATCAGAGTTAATAGCAATATAAGGACTGAATTACAGAATTTTTTGACAGATAAAGGTATATCTACTATGGTTTACTATCCTTTTCCTTTGAATAAAATGAAGGTTTTTGAAAACAAATCTATAAGTTATCTTTCATTAGATAATGCTAAAAAAGCTTCTGAAGAAGTTTTAAGTTTACCAATTGAGCCTTTACAGAAGTATGAAGATACAAATTACATTATTGATTGTTTGAATAAATTTTTTATGCAGTGAATAAAACTAAATGGATTATTTCCGTATCATCAAAATATTAGCCGAGTATTATCAGAAATTTTCTTCAATAACTTATCTTTTTAAAAGATTTTAAACATGTATTTAGTAATAACAATTGATGTGGAACCCGATTGCAGTTTATCATGGCTTTATTCGAATCCTTTGACTTTTGATGGTGTCCAGATTGGAATAGGTGAAAAACTTCAGCCTTTATTTAATAAGTATAATATCTGTCCTACGTACCTTATTAATAATGTTGTTATGGAAGATGCAAAAAGTGTTTCTGTTTTATTAAATTTAAAAGGACATTTTGAACTTGGTGCCCATTTACACCCTGAATTTATAGAACCACAAAAGAAATATTTTGATTACTCTAATAAAAGAGGTGAAATGAATGAATGTTATTTACATGAAGATGTCGAGTTTGGGAAAATAAAAAATATCACAGAATTATTTTACAAGTCTTTTAACCGTAAACCATTGTCTTTCCGGGCAGGGCGGTTTAGTGCCGGGGTAAATACAATAAAAAGTCTTAAGAAATTAGGGTATAAAGTTGATACTAGTGTTACACCTCATATTAATTGGAATGATGAAACCCGGGAATTACCTGTTGATTATTCACAAGCTTTTGAACAGCCGTATTTTATTGCAGAGGATTCAATCCTGGGTAAATGTGACTCTGACTGCAACATATTGGAAGTCCCTGTATCAATAGCAAAAATAAAAAAAATATTCAGAAATGAAAAGCTTATATGGTTACGTCCTGTTTATTCAACCTATGAACAAATGATAGATTTAATAAAACATTATCAAAAAAAATATAAACATTATGATTTTATAGTCGTAAATATGATGTTTCACAATATTGAGCTTATACCTGGTAAAAGCCCTTATACAAAGTCTGAAGAAGAATGCAGGGAATATATGAAACTTCTTGAAAAATTTATGGTTTTTTGTTTAAAAGAAAGAATAGAAAGTGTAAATTTGTCAAAGCTCTATGATATTTCTCATGATAAAAAAATAAAGAAAAATTAATAATCATTTATGAACTACCTAAATAGCGTTTCAGAAAGTTTTAGATGGAGGATGCGTAAATTAAATAATAGCATTGATATATTTAAAAAATATACTTTATTTAAAATCGGATATTATCGAATGTCTATCGACAAGACAAGGGATCCGTACTTTATCCTTGCATACCATGGGATAACAGATAAAATCAGAAACCCTGTTATAGATAAATGGGCTGTTACTGCAAAGGAACTATCTGAACATATTGAGTTTTTGCAAAAAGACTTTGAAATAGTAACCTTGGATACTCTGTTAGAGCTGGTTAAAAATAATAAAAAATTAAATAAACCTTGCCTTGTTATTACGTTTGATGATGGTTTTGAAAACATTTATCTTAATGCCTATCCTTTACTGCGTGGGAAAAAAATTCCTTTTTTAGTCGCTTTTCCTTCCGGATTGCTGGGAACATCAAGGACAATATGGACAGTCGAGCTGGATATAATCACACAGCTTTCGTCCCTTGGGGAAATTTTTATTCCCTCTGCGAATGGCCTGCCAGATATTGTTTTTCCGTTAAGAAATAAAGAAGAACGTATCAGGGCTTCTATTGAAATACGACGAATTGCAATGCCTGTCGGCGGAGATTATTGCTGTAAAATTGCAGACAGCCTAATTGAACAATATGGTTTTGATAATTATAATAATTTAATTGATGAATACCCTTATTTTAAAATGATGTCTGTCCCGCAGGCCCAAGAGATGGTTTTAAACGGAGTAGAGCCAGCGGTCCATGGAAGGTTTCACCTGCCGTTAAATAATGCTGATGATTCAACATTGAAAAATGAGATTGTTGAATCACGCAGGGAGCTTTCAGAAAAATTAGGCGTAAAAGATATCGGGCATTTTTGTTTATGCCATGGTGCATCCAGCGTAAAAGCTATCGAGCTTATAAAGCAAACAGGATATAAATCATGTTTGACATCGGAAAAACCCGGCAGAGTGAAATACGGTGACGATATGTATGAACTTAAAAGGTTTGAAAGCAACAAAAATATTTTGAATCTTGTTAGTTTATTAGCAAAAGAATAATCTGAGAGGCAGATAGGACAGGATTAATATATGGATTTTTTAAAAGAGAATAAATTGAGGGGAAACTATTTATTTGCCTGCAAATCGGTCTTTTACATGGCAGGTAAGGTATTAATTGCTTCCTTTCTTGTGGGTATTTTTGCAGTTGCAAAAATATTTTATAACGGCGGACCCGGTTATAGAAATATTTTATTAATTGGAGGGACAGTTTTGACATTTTTTACAATGACTATTTATGGGGTACTGGTTGCTTTTTACAATGACGAAAAGCAAGATAGCTGGTTAAAATTATTTATTTCTTTCTGTGGTTTTTTTCCCTTTATTTTCGGTTGTTATTTGATTTTTTATGAATCATTTTGGAGGGCTAAACTTTTATTAAAGGAATTTTCCTTCCAAACAATATTAGCAGGATTATTTTTTTTATCTGTGGGGCTAATTATAATAAATGGCATCAATAAAATAAAAATATTGCAAAAAAATAGTGACAAAAGATTTTATTTTGCAAATTGGTCTTTTGCCTTTATTTTATTTTTGTTTGCATTCCCAAGATTACTTGGAGGGATATCGCCGCAGGGAAATAGTTTCAGATTAGAAATTCCTTTTATTTTGTTTTGGTATTGGTTTTTTTGTTTTATCCAAAGAGAAAATAATTATAAACCATACATAGCTGCAGTTCCGATTTTATTATTTTATTTATTCTTTGATTTATATTATATCGCATTTGGCAAAATATTTAAGATTATTGATATTAAAGAAATACCTGGATTGGTTAAAGTCCTTCCTTTTTCTTATACTGTTGTCGGTATAATGTTGATAATTATACCTTCCTTTTTATATATATTGTTTGTTGATTACAAGAAATACAAACAATTATTAGCAGGAATGATTATAGTATTTTGTTTAAGTTGTACTGTTAAATATACCCCGGACATTTTTTTGAAGTTTTTTAATTTTACCTCAAAAGGTGTCACTGAGTGGTCGGACAAAAAGAGTGTTGAAGATAACGGCCGTTTTATGATGATACTATATTCAGAAGCAAAAAGAAATTTGGCGATCAAACAAACTATGTTATTTAGAAATAGGGATAAATATGAGAAAGAAATAAAAGCATTATCAAGTTATCTTGCCAGAAAAAGTATCAAAAGAAATATCCATTTAATAGTATTAGAAAGTTTTCTGGACCCAACGCTTTTAAGGAATGTCAGGTTTTTAAAAGAACCAATTTATCAGGAATTTTCATCTTTCTTTCATGGAAAAGAAGGATTTTCCATTTCACCGGTATTCGCGGGTAAAACAGCCCAGGCGGAATTTGAAATATTATGCGGTATCCCGGCGCTTGATGTTCTTGACAGTGTGGAGTTTAATTTATTTACAGGGGGTGATGCGTACGGCCTCCCGGGAATTTTAAAAGAAATAGGTTATCGCACCATTGTCTCTAACGCTTACAGGCCGGATTTATTTAATGCTTTCCAGGCCTATAAAAGTATAGGTTTTAGCGAGATATATTTTCCCGTTGAATATACACCTGGATTGGAGACTTATCTTTCAACGGGGGATATCACAGATGAAGAAATAATGTTTGACAGCACTCTGTTTGATCAAAATATCAAATTTATTTCCAGGATTATTCAAAATAATCCTGGTCAACCTATATTTAATTATGTTATAGGTTCCTACGGCCATTATCCATTTAAGCTAAATAGGAATAAACGGCCTGAGATAATCGAAATAAATTCTGAAATAGGCGGGGATGAACTCAAAAGGCAGGTTAATCAATTTTATTACCGGAGCGAGGCCGTAATTAAGTTTGTAAAAGAATTAATTAATATCGACCCTGGTAGTATGATTGTTTTAGTCAGTGACCATCTTCCATTTTTTGTTGATTCTGATGACTATAGTTTATTTGGTTACCTGGAAAATATAGAAAATGCAAACAAGTATAATAGAATTTATATTGTTGAAAACGGAGAACCTGTAAAATATGATACCATTTTTCATCATGATATCCCAACTCTAATATTGAATTATATTACAGGCGGGCAATATCTTCTGGAAAATCATTACGATTTCGGGTTGAGACCAATAGATAAGTCAAAATATTATGAAAAATATATGCGGTTCATGGCACACGCTATTAAATAAATTACTCTATGAAATTAAGGATCGCTTTTTTAACAGCAGAATCAGTAACAGAAGGTGCTTTTGACGGTGGGCTGGCAAATTATCTAAACCGGATAACAAAAGGCTTTATGTCAAGAGGGCACGAGGTTGAAGTATTTTCCATATCAAATAAGAATGAAACGATAGAAAATAACGGTATTAAAATACACAGGATAATTCCAGAGGCTAAGTGGTATAGTTTTACAAGCCGTTTTTTCAGGAAAAAGTTAAGCAGTTTCAGGTGGTTATTTCTGGAATCTTATTGTTTATATAAAAAATTTATTGAAAGACATAAAGAAAAACCCTTTGATATTGTTCAGGTCCCGAGCTACAGAGCGTCAGGTTTATCTATTGTTCTTAGAAATAAACTTCCGATAACTACGAGAATATCAAGTTACAGAAAATTAAGCAATGAGACACACGGGAAAGAAAGGAATTTAGATGTCAGGCTTGAAGAATGGCTTGAAGAGGTTGTTATCAGGCGGGTCTGTAGGTCTTATGCCCCAAGTAAATATTTGGCTGATAAAATATCAAGCACTTTGCACAGGAAGATTGATGTTTTAAAACCATCTTTTTTTATAGACCTCGATAGAAGCAGATATGATGATGAATTTTATGCTAAAAATCTAAAAGAAAAAAAGTATATCCTGTTTTTTGGGGGAATAAATAAATTGAAAGGTATTTTCATTTTACTTGAAGCACTTAAGAAAGTTTTTAAAGAAAATAGTCAGATTAATGTTGTTTTTATTGGAGAAGATGTCCCTTACAAAAACAGAAATTGTATGGAAATAGTAAAACAAGAATTAAGTGAGTATCTCAATAGAATTTATTATTTTAAACCTCTGCCGCATGCGATTCTTTATCCGGTTTTGATGAATTCTGAAATTGTAGTAATACCTTCTCTGGTTGATAATATTCCAAACACCTGTCTTGAAGCCATGGCTCATGGGTGTGTAATTGTTGCCTCGGATGGGGCAAGCCTTGATGAGTTGATAGAGAATGGTAAAAGTGGGTTCTTATTTAAACTGGGGGACCCTGATTCTCTGGCAGAAAAACTTTTATTGGCATGGAATTTGTCTCAAGAAGAAAGGGAAAGAATAAGCGCTAATGCAAAAAAGGCGATTGAAAAATTGGCACCTGAAATAGCTGTGAAAGAGTTGGAAGATTATTATGTAAAAACGATTGAAGAATGGAAGAAAAACAAACTATAGTTTTTAGACTGTAGTTGCTTAATAGAGCTTGACATACGACGTATAAATTAATATAATATATACGTCAAGGAGGTATTGATATGGATACAAAATTAACCTTACGATTGGAAGATAATTTAATAAGAAATGCAAAAAAATATGCTAAAGGGAAAGGTTCCAGCCTTTCTATAATAGTTTCAAATTATTTCAGGTCTATTTTGATTAATCTAAAAGAAGAAAATATCGAATCACCTGTTTTATCTGAAATAGCGGGTATATTATCTCCAAGGGCTGATAATAAAAAATTGCTCAAAAGTTACAAAAAACACATTGAGGAGAAATATCTTTGAAAAATGTTTTTTGTGATATAAACTTTATTCTTGATATTTTTTTAGAAAGAAAACCATTTTATTACGCCGCCGCTAAATTATTTAAAAAAATAGAAGACAAAGAAGTAAACGGATATCTCTGTTCTTTAAGTTTCCCAATTCTTTTCTACTTA
This sequence comes from bacterium, assembly GCA_040754625.1. Taxonomy (NCBI): domain Bacteria; species bacterium. The sequence continues at coordinate 23,958 of JBFMCF010000107.1, forward strand.
TTATCTAAAGAGTTGAGCAGAGTAGAGGCAATAAAGACATTGGAGAAGATCAGAATTGTTTTTAATGTTGCAACTGTCGATGAAAAAATAATTGATTTGTCCCTTTCATCTGATTTTAATGATTTTGAAGATGCTGTTCAGTATTATTCTGCCATTCAATCAAAAGCGAATTTTATTATTACAAGAGACAAAAGCGGTTATACAAGTGATAAAGTACCAGTTTTGACACCTGAAGAATTCCTCGCATTATTAGAATAAAAAAATAACTTATCAAGTAAATATTTATCACGATATTGTAAATTTATTTCAGGTTCTTATGAAAAATATTCCAAAACTTAGTGTTTTAATAACATCTTACAATGATAGTAAATTTATATCCCAATGCATGGATTCAATTTTAACCCAGACATTTCAGGATTTCGAGATTATTATTGTTGATGATGCATCAAGGGATAATACTGTTGAAATTATTAAATCTTATCAAAAGAAGAATGCAAGAATAAATTTAATTTGTAATGAGAAAAACATAGGATTAGCCAAGAGTCTAAATAAAGGACTTCAGTATTGCAGGGCAGATTTAGTCGCACGGCAGGATGCAGATGATTATTCAGTGCTGACCAGATTTGAGGAACAATTGAGTTATCTTAATAGGTTTCAGGATGTTATCCTTTTAGGAACACAGGAAATAGGTGTTGATGAAAGTAATTCAGGAATTGAATCACCTTATTGTTATCCTGTAGGGTATGAAATTATTCGTAATACTTTGATTAAAAGGAATTGTTTTAATCATTCATCTGTAATGTTTAAGAAGGATGTTATTTTATCTGTTGGGGGGTATAGGCCTTTTCCTGCATGCCAGGATTATGATTTATGGATTAGAGTTGCAAAAAATTATAAGGTTGATAATTTAGACAAAAAGCTCGTATACAGACGATTTGTAAGAAATTCAATATCCTTTAAAAGAATTGAAATACAAACAGCATCTAATAGTGTCATTTGTAAACTTGCCAGACAGAGATTTAATCTGGGATATGATGAACTTGATAAATTCAGAGACAAAGAATTAGAAAAGAAAATTTGGGGAATGGTAAAAAAAGATATAAGAATAAATAAAAAATTATGTGCTTCAAAAAATGTATATTTTTTTGAATATGTACTCAAAACAGCAGGCAGGAAAGACGCATTTATTTATTTACTGCGTGCTTTGACGTTAGATCCTTTTAACCCCTATATTATTCGTCTTCTTTTGGATACTTATATATCAAAAAAAATATGGTATTATTTATCTGGATTTAAAAGAAGTGTTTTTAATAGAATTGATAATAAAATATCCGGAAAATAAAAATGGAAATAGTAAAACAAGGCAATGAAAATATAATTAATAATAAATCAGGTCTTGTATATATAATTATTTTAGTTTTTAATGGTAAAAAGTGGCTAAAAAATTGTATCAATTCGGTACTGGCTACAAATTACAACAATTATAGGATTTTAATTATAGATAATGCCTCACAGGACGGCAGTGCTGAATATGTAAAGCAAAATTATCCGCAGATTGAACTAATCCAGAATTCCAAAAATTATGGTTTTGCCGAAGGAAACAACATTGGTATCCGATATACTTTGAGACAAGGTTCAGATTATGTAGTTCTTTTAAATCAAGATACTAAAGTTGATCCGGACTGGATTAAAAATTTAGTCCAGATAGTTGAAAAAGATAAAACAATTGGTATCTTGGGGCCTATACAATACGATTATGAAGGGGAAGATATAAATAATAAATTTATAGACCTTTTAAATACCAGTAAGCAGTTCAGAGAAAATAGAAATAATAAACCGCTGGAGGAATTATATGAAGTAGACCGTGTTATTGGCGCAGCAATGCTGATGACACGGAATGTTTTAGAGACTGTCGGATTTTTTGATCCGTTATATTTTTCTTATTGGGAGGAATCAGATTTATGCCGGAGGGCAGTTTATCACAAATTTAAAATATTTGTTGTAACAACAAGTAAAATATTCCATTGGGATGACAGGGGTCATTCCATTCCAGAAATAAAATATATTTATATAAGAAATCATTTCCTTTATTTTTTAAAAGATCCCAATAAAATATTTATAAAAAATATATATGCATATTTTAAATGGGGATCAAAAGCTATAATAAGTTCTGGTCCTGTTAAAAATTGGAAATACTTTTTAGAAATATTATGGATCCATATCTGGATATTATTTCATTTACCTTATATTATTTTTAGACAATATAAGGATAGAAAATAATATATGAAAACTAAATTAAGGATTGCGATTTATCATAATTTGCCGTCAGGCGGTGCAAAAAGGACCCTTTATGAAATAGTGAAAAGATTATCAAAAAAACATCATATAGATCTCTATTCTTTATCATGTGCGAATAACGAGTATTGCGATATCAGACCTTTTATCCAAAATTTCTATATATTTCCATTCTCCGCAATACAAGAATTTAAAAGCCCTTTTGGAAGGCTAAATTATTTGTGCAGAATTATAACTCTTATATATTTAGATTCACTTGCAAAAAAAATTGCCAGGTTAATCAATGAGAGAAAATATGATTTGGCATTCGTTCAACCCTGCCAATTTACACAAGCGCCATTAATTCTAAGGTATCTTAAGATTAAAACAGTTTATCATTGTCATGAACCATTGCGGTGGGTATATGATCACAAAATAAATAATAATCATAAAGTTCCTAAATGGAGGAAAATGGCAAGAGACATTTTCGATAAATTTGATATTTTCAGGTGCCTATATCAATATATGTATAAAAAAAATGATTTTACATCAACCAGAAAATCAACAAAGGTAATAGTTGTTTCAAATTTTATAAAAGAAAAAGTGCAAAGGATTTATAAAATACAGCCTGAACTGGTTTATAATGGCATAGACGTAAACAAATTTTCCCTGCCAGAAAATATAATGGAGAAAGATAATTATGTTTTATCTGTAGGCGCCTTATCACCAGTGAAAGGATTCCAATTTATTATAGAAACCTTATCGTTAATTCCATTGGAAAAAAGGCCAAAATTAGTTATAGTAAGTAATACGGAAAATTTACAGGAACAGCTAAGATTGCAAAACTTAGCTGAGAAAAGAAGCGTTAAAGTAATAATATATAAAAAGATCGACGATGAACAACTAATAAAATTGTATCAAAGGGCTAAAATAACAGTCTATGCACCAGTTGAAGAGCCATTTGGATTAGTCCCACTTGAATCAATGTCCTGCGGAACATCTGTAATAGGAATAAGAGAGGGGGGGGTTTGTGAATCTGTTATTCATCAAAAAACGGGCCTTCTAACTGATAGAGTTACAGAAAATTATGCTAAAGCTGTTCAGTTTTTATTGGAAAATAAAGAAGTAGCAAGGAGATATGATAAACAAGGCCGGGAATATGTCGTTGAAAATTGGTCATGGGAAAAATCAGTATCTAACCTGGAAAAATATTTTTATAATGTTGTTGATGATACTAATTGAATTAAACAAATGAAAATAAATTTTATTATCCCTTTCACATATATAACAGGCGGAATAAGAGTGATTTTTGAGTATGCGAACAGATTAACCGAAAAAGGGCATATTGTTAATGTAATTTATCCTTTGAAAGCCTATAACTTTGGAGATACGACGTTAAAAGGTTTTTATTGGCAAACCAAAGGTTCATTGAGAAATTTAATAAAAGGGAAAAAAATTAACTGGATTGAAATAAATTTTAATTTGTTACAAGTTCCTTTTATCACTGATATGTTTGTTCCAGATGCAGATGCAGTTATCGCAACAGCATGGCCGACCGCTTATTCAGTCTATAATTTATCTAAAAAAAAAGGAGAGAAATTCTATTTTATTCAGCATTATGAGATATGGAGCGGACAAAAAGAACTTGTTGATAAAACTTATAATTTGTCTTTATACCAGATAACTATAGCTTCATGGTTGGAAAGATTATTAAAGGAAAAATTTAATTCTAAAAAATTATCGGTAATTGTAAATGCTGTAGATATTAATCTATTTTACAATGATCAAAAAACATATAATAAAAATAAGAGAATTCTAATGCTATATAGTCAGCATAAATGGAAAGGAGTTGAAGATGGCATAAGGGCATTTGAAATTGCAAAAAAAAGCTACCCAAATATTGAATTAATCATGTTTGGGGTTAAGAAATATCCTGATGTTCCAAGTTATGTTGAATTTTATGAAAATCCGAAACAAGAAAAAATAAGAGAAATCTATTGTTCTTGTGATATTTTTATTTCGCCGAGCTGGACGGAAGGATGTCAGTTGCCCCCCATGGAAGCTATGGCTTGTAAATGTGCCGTTATTGCAACAAATATCGGCGGGATCCCGGATTATACCATTCCCGGGAAGACCGCTTTAGTATCGGAACCAAAAGATATAAATAAATTAGCGGAACATCTTATTTTTCTGCTTGGTAATGAAAATGAGCTTAAACGTTTATCCTTCGCAGGTTATGAATATATTAAAAATTTTACATGGGAAAAGGCAGTGAAAAAATTTGAGAAAGTCCTTGAAGAAGGACTAAGAAACAAATGATTTACATAATTATTATAAGCTGGAATAAATTAGACGATATTGTCGACTGCTTAAATTCCATTTTCGAATCTTTATTTGATGGATTCAAAATTATTATTGTAGATAATGCTTCAGAACAGGAAATTGTTAAAACTATACATAACAAATTTCCTCATGTGGTAATTATTGAAAACAAAACAAATTTAGGGTTTGCCGAGGGAAATAATATTGGTATTGACTATGCCTTAAAAGAGGGTGCTTCAGATATACTTTTATTAAATAATGATGTAATAATTGACCCTAAAATGATAGGAGAACTGTTTAAGGTTTTACATTCTGATTGTAAGATTGGGATTGTAGGCCCTAAAGTTTATTATTATGGTGACCAAAATATTTTGCAGTCTGTGGGTGAAAAGTTTGATGAAAATCTGACATTGGATATTCGCGCTAATAAGAATATTGACAAAGGACAATTCGATAGGGTAGAGGAAGTTGATTTTACTACAGGCTGTGCGTTAATGATTAAAACAGAGGTTATAAAAAAAATCGGACACTTTGATCCAAAATTTTATATGTATTGGGAAGAAACTGATTTATGTTTCAGGGCTAAAAATGCCGGTTACAGTATAATTTATGTTCCAAAAGCAAAGATGTGGCATAAGGGAGGGGCAGTTTCGACACCTATAATTACTTATTATATGACGCGTAATAAATTATTTTTCTTAAAAAAACATAAATTTGGAAGCATTAAAATATTAAAAACTTTATTTGGAAATATTAAAACTATCCTTAGTTGGAGCATACGAGCAAAATGGAAAGATAAATTTCAAGAAAGAAATATGGCCATTAAGGCGATTATTGATTTTTTATTAAACAGGACAGGGAGGTTTATCGTTTAATGAATATCCTTTTTATTTGTTCGTGGTTTCCTTATCCGCCAGATAATGGCTCAAGAATCAGGTCATTTAATCTAATAAAAGCTCTTTCTAAAAAACATAGAATTAGTTTAATGTCTTTTAGGCAATCTGATGTTTCTGGGAAAGATATAGAATCTTTGAAAGAATATTGTAATGATATTAAAGCTATATATTTTAAGAGTTTTAATCCAAAAAGCTTTAAAGCTTTTTGGGGCTTTTTTAATTTGACGACTCCACGAAGTTTAATTGACATTTATAATAAAGAAATGCAAGAAAATGTTTGTAATATAATTAAAGATCAGAAAATTGATTTAATAATTTGCACTGAACCTCAAGTTGTATTATATGCAAGAAAATTCAAAAAAATCCCTAAAATATATTCTGAAGTTGAATATCCTCCACTGCCCATATCAAGAGGTGAAACATTTAAAGATTTAATTATATATAAGTTAAGATATTGGAAATCGGTTAATTTCCTTAAGAAAATATTATCAGAGTTTGACGGTTATGGAACTGCTTCCGAAATTACACGGCAAAAAGTTTCGGAAATAAATTCTTCCATTTTAAATGAAATTATTCCAAATGGAGTTGACATACCCAACCATTCCCTCAGCTTTATTAAAGAACAAAAAAATACAATAATTTATTCAGGTTCTATGACTTATGGAGCCAATTATGACGCAATGGAATATTTTCTGGGTAAAATTTATCCTTTAATAAGAAAAGAAATAAAAGACATCAAATTAAAAATAACCGGAAGTATTGAGAATGTTGATATTAATAAATTAAAAGCAGATAATAGTGTTGAATTAACCGGATATGTTAATGATATTAAATCTTTAATAATAAGTAGTGACGTATGCATAGTGCCTTTAAGAGTTGGCGGAGGGACGCGGCTGAAAATAGTCGAAGCAATGGCTTTAGGAACTCCTGTTGTTTCAACATCAAAAGGAGCGGAAGGAATCGAAGGTCTCAAACCAGTTCTATCCTCTGGAGCCTCGACCCTGGAGCCTGGAACTTTTTATAACATTTGGATTGAGGATGAACCGGAAAATTTTGCAAAAGGAGTAGTTGAGTTACTAAAAAATCGGGAGTTTGCTGAACAGATGGCTATAAATGCAAGAAAATTAGTGGAGGAACGGTATGATTGGAAAATGATTGGTGAAAAATTTGGAATATTCATTGAAAAGGTTATTGAGAAAAAGAAAAACAGCATTTAACTTATATTGACATAATAACTTAAAAAGAAGCGTCAAATGTTTAATATTATCAAACAAATCTATAGAATAGTAGAGCAAAAAATCCCAATAATTGCCAGATTGAAAATTCTTGTTAGAAATACCCTTAATGAGAAGAATTGTATATATAATATAAATGGAACTAACAATTCTATTTTAAAAGATGGGGTTAAATTGAATAATGTAAAATTTAATATAACAGGGAACAATAATAAGATAATTATTGGGCCTGGTTGCTATTTAAATAATGTTAGATTCTATATCAAAGGTTCAGGACACAATATTGATATCTCAGAAAATTGTTGGTTTAAAAGAAGGGCGAGTATTGATTTTGAAGATGAAAATTGCACTCTTTTTATAGGTAAAAATTCTGTTTTAGAAGAAGCTAATATTGCTGTAGTAGAACCCGGTATGAAAGTAATTATTGGAGAGGACTGTATGTTTGGCCAACATATTTATATTCGAACCACGGATTCTCATTCAATAATTAGCCAGGAAAGCGGTAAACGAATAAATTTCGCCAAAAATATTGAAATTGAGGATCATGTATGGATATGTGATCACTGTATTATTTTGAAAGGTGTACATATTGGTAAAAATAGTATTATTGGTGCAGGTTCTGTTGTTACAAAATCATGTGGCCCAGGTGTGATTTTAGCCGGTAATCCCGCAAAGGTAGTAAAAACTGGGGTTTCATGGGACAGAGAAAGAATCAATAATCAGAAATAAATTTTTTGATAATATTGAGAAAGTAAATTATGAATGATTAAAGCTTAAATCTGGAATTATTACTGTGAGAATTTTATTTATTACCCCATACTTACCATCTTTAATCAGGGTCCGTTCATTTAACTTTATTAAATCCCTGAAAAAACAAGGGCACTCTATATATTTGGTTTCTCTTGTCCCTGATAAAAAGGAATTTGACAATTTGGAGGAAGTAGAAAAATATTGTGAAAAAGTTGAAACATTTTTTTTGCCGAAATATAAATCTATCTGGAATTGTGTTAAATATTTAATATCTTGTGTGTCGCTGCAGTCTGCGTATTGTTTTTCCGGAAAAATGAAGAAAAGAGTAAAGGAGTTGCTCGAAAAAGAAAAGTTTGATTTGATCCATGTTGAATTTATAAGAGCGGCATATTATTTACCCAAAGAAAATACGCTGCCGTCGGTTTTTGATTCTGTAGACTGTGTTACTAATTTATATAAGCAATTTTCAGATGCAAAATATTCTTTTTTTATGAGGTTTATAAGGTATATAGAATGGTTTAAACTAAGCCGTTATGAACCAAGGGAAGCAGGAAGGTTTGATAAGGTTTTGATAACGACTGAAAATGAAAAAAAAGGACTTTTGGAATTAGATAAAAACCTGCCGGTTGAAGTTATTGCCAATGGAGTCGATTTTGAATATTTTAAACCTCAAAACGCAGAGATTGAACCGTTTTCAATAGTTATGACCGGCAAGATGAGTTATATAGCGAATGAATTAGCGTTTATTTTTTTTGCAGAAAAAATCTGGCCTAAAATCAGGATGGAAATACCCCAGGCCATATTGTATGTTGTGGGAAATTGCCCGGGGCCCAAAGTAAAAAAATTTAAATCCTCGGATATTATTATTACAGGATATGTCCCCGACCTTCGTTTATATTTGTCCAAAGCAAGTGTGGTTGTTGCACCAATTGTGGCAGGCGGGGGCATACAAAATAAGATACTGGAAGCTATGAGTATGGCAAAACCGGTTGTTACGACAAGCAAGGCATGTGAGGCTTTTCCCATGGATGTGAGTAATTGTCTGCTTGCTGGAGATACCCCTGATGAATTTGCCAGGGCAGTAATAAATATTTTGAACGATGCAAACTTTGCAGAAAGTTTAGGAGCAAAAGCGCGGCAGTTTGTAGAAAAATATTATAATTGGGATGAAAAAACTACAACACTGCTTCAAATATATAAAGGATTGCAAATTGAGGTAACCGGTCAGTTCCCGGTGGAAATCAGGTAGGCGCAGGCTTTAGCCTGCGAGGAATCAAGTGAATAATAAATCTTAAAGACAACAGCAAAAAAAACCGAAGCAAAAGCCATAAAAAAAGGGAATAAAATGGCATGCGAAG
>JBFMCF010000108.1 GCA_040754625.1 bacterium
TTTGCCTTGTCCCGCTCCATCCTTTATAAAGTCTTTATAATTTCTTATTGCTTTTTTTCTGTGTTTACCAAATAAACCAAGGATTTCATTCGTATTTTGCCATTCTCTCTTAACTCTCCCCATTATTTCGGTTTCTTTTTTAAATATTTCTTTTCGCTCAATACCTCTTGCTATTACATGGTGCAGGGTACCCGGAGCATCTAATCTTGGGCCTCTTGGCATAACTTTTATAGTTTATATTAACATCTTGTCGCTGTCAAGCAATTTCTGCACCAACGTCCCCTAAGCTCCTACGTCCCCTAAGCTCCTAAGCCTAAGCTCTCTCTGATTAACTACAGTTTAGGTATCGATATTTTTCTTTTTAGCAAACTTTTTAACAAATTTAGCAACGTCAGATTCTAAATAAACAGGAATATTTAATTCGATATTAGGCTGGTAGAATTTGCCTCTTTCTCCTTTGGAAAAATCATATTCTTTTATGTTCTTTATTTACCTAACGTCCCGTATATATTTCATTTTTTTACGGTTGTAAATTCAATGTAAGTGTACCAACAATTGTATTGACAGGCCCCTGAGGTATATCAAGGAAAACCGTGATATTCAGTACGATGGTCTGGGCTGTGATAGTCCCTGTGAATTCAAGCCGGTTCACATCCGGGCTCGGGACATTTGTCATTGTCCCTGTTATGTTGCCGGCACTATTTATTGTCATCGATACGTTACCGAATGTTATTGGGTCAGTCCCCGTAACAGTCACATTAGTTCCGCTGGAAGCTCCGTTAAGTGTTACAGGCACAGGATCTGAAGGCAAATTAAATATAATCCCGTTCACGTCCAGGACTATCTGCGCTGTCTGGCTTTGAGAATTCACAGTGATCACCGCTGAAGCAGAATCTGTAAACATTCCATATGTGCTCTCAGCCCACGATCCCAACCAGGTACCCGCGTAATTGGCCATGTTTAATCCCTGCTGCTGTTGAGCTGTAGTAAACTGCCATGTATGGTTATTTGCGATCGGGTTTCCCGCGGTATCGGTTGCCCCTGTTGTTACAGTGCCGGTATACGTTTTATTATAGTCAAGGTTATTTGTGGGTGTAAATGTGGCGACCTTGTTGCTGTATGTTACCGTACCGGGAACAGTACTGCCCGTTACAGTAAATGTTGTTGTGTTTATTGTCTGGGGATTCATATCCTCGCTGAATGTAACGCTAACCGGTGAATTAACAGCGACATTCGTTGCTCCGGTTGTAGGAACGGTTGAAACTACCGCAGGCGCCGTTGTATCCCCTCCGGCAACTGTTGTATCAGCAGTTGTTGTTCCGGCAGTAGTAGTATCATCATTATTAGACGGACCGGCAGTTGTATTTGTATTATTATCAGAATTTGTACAAACACCGCCAAAATTCACAAAGCATACAAACAAGATAAAAACCAGAACAGATTTTAAATATGTTTTCATGTGTCCCTCCTTGTTTATTTTTAATATACGAACTTCTTGATTTACAATAAATTAACTAAATTTTAGCCCTATAATTTTTGTTAGTCAAGAAATATTAACAAAAATGTTGATGTGATTTCGTAAAACTTATGTAATACCAGGAAACACGAAGTTCGTATATTATAGGAATTTTGGCTGGCAGGAAAAATTATTATATTTTTCTTCCGATGATCAGGCTCGTGTTGAAATTCGTGTCTTTGCGGGAAAATTTTGAAAACCCGGCGCTTTTCATCCAGCCTCTGACGTCCGGTTCGGTGTAAGTGTCGCCGGATTCGGTGCCGACAAGCATGTTAAGGCTGAAGAAGGCGCCGAAGGCGGGGCTTGTCCTTTCTTCATCCATGATAAAATCCTGCACGACAATCTGCCCGTTCGGGTTAAGGGATTTATAGCATTTTTTTATCAACATATTATTCTCCTTCGGGGAGTTGCTGTGAATGACGGCGGAAAGAAAAACCAAATCAAAACCTTTGGGCAGTTCGTCATTGATATAGTTTCCCGGCATTGTGTTAATTTTATCCGAAAGTTTTTCCTTCTCAACATACATTTGCGTGATGGAAATAACATTATCGAGGTCAAACACGGTTGATTTTATGCCGTCTTTCGCCCTTACAAACGCCATTGAAAAAACTCCCGAGCCGCCCCCGACATCCAGGACGGTCCTCACGTCTTTTAAATCCAGCATGGATATCACGCCCGGCGCCTGCCTGTCCCCCCGTTCATGCATCGCCGCGATAAACCCCGTTAATGAATCACCGTCTCTTTCGCTTATATTTTGAAACACCGAGGGTCTTCCCAGGCGGACCGACTTCGTCAAAGTGCTCCAGTTGTTCCACAGGTGAAGAAAGTGCGTTAAACCCTGCATGTATCCGGGGCTTCCTTTAACAAGAAACCTCAAACCGGAAGGTGTGTTCGAAAATTTTCCATCCTTCTTTTTTAAAAGGCCTATAGCGCAAAGCGCGTTCATTAAACGGTCAAGGCTGCGGCTGTCTGTCCCAAGGGCCCTTGCCACCTCACTGGAGGACTTTGCTTTATCCCCGAGCGCCGTAAAAACATCAAGTTCATACGCGGTCAGAAAAATCCTGCTTTTCTGGAAACTCAAGCCAAGTTCTCTTATATCCATCGGAGTAAATTCTATGTTTTTCATTTTAATCTCCCGGTTTTTTTATTCTATCCTTTTCCCCGCGATAAATTCCTCATTCATTTTATACGCCTCATCATCCGTAAACTGTCTCGGCGGATGTTTCATAAAATATGAAGACGGCGAGAACAGTACCCCGCCTATACCCCTGTCTATCGCGAGTCCCGCACACCTTATCGCGTCGATTACTACACCCGCCGAATTAGGCGAATCCTCAACGGACAACCGCAATTCCAGGTTTATGGGAATATCCCCGAACGTCCTTCCTTCGATACGTATAAACGCCACTTTATTGTCCTTCTGCCACGGGACATAATCGCTCGGCCCGATATGGATATTTTCCGCTTCAAGCCGTTCAGCCAAAACAGACTGTACCGCCTCCGTCTTGGATTTCTTTTTCGAGGTAAGCCTGTTTATGTTCATCATATTGAGAAAATCCGTGTTGCCGCCGGTATTCAGCTGGTAGGTCCTGTCTATTTTTACGCCTCTTTTCTTGAAAAGCGAAGCCAGTGTCCTGTGGGTAATCGTCGCGCCGAGCTGGGACTTTATGTCATCGCCTATTATAGGAATATTTTTCTTTCTAAATTTTTCTTGCCATTTTGGATCGCTTGCAATAAAAACAGGCATGTTATTTATAAAGCCAACCCCTGCCGAAAGAGCGCATTCGGCGTAAAACCTTACTGCCTTTTCGGAGCCCACTGGAAGGTAATTCAGCAATACCTTTGCCCCCGATTCCTTTAAAACCTTCACAATGTCTTTTTTCTCCGCCTCCTTTTCACTGCCTGGGACAAACCTGTATTTTTCATCATAATTTTTCATGTGTTCGGACACGCCGTCAAGTATTTTTCCCATCTTCACATAAACTTTTGCCACAGGGATTTCAGGGCAAAACCTTTTCGTGCAGTTCGGCAGGGCGAATATGGCTTCCGAAACATCCTTTCCCACTTTTCTTTTGTCGATATCAAAGGCGGCCGCCACTTCGATATCAAACGGCTTATACCCGCCTATGTCCCAGTGCATCAGGCCGTTGACGTCTTCTTTTTGTTTTGTTTTATAATATTCAATCCCCTGGATTAAAGAACTCGCGCAATTGCCGATCCCGGCAATCGCAATTTTTATTTTTTTCACAAAATCACCTCCTAAAGGTTTCTGTTTTTTCTATTCCGCTATCCGCGCTAAAAATGACCACAAGCTAAAAGAAAAACTCCTGACAAACTTTGGTATCCTTATACCCAGGATACTTGTTGACCATTCCAATTCATTTGTGTCGCAAATTGTCGACACATTGTAACTGTCCATTTTTTTCTTAAGTTTCGCGAACGCCTCATTTCTTTCCGGTTCATCGCTTGTCATCAAGATCCTGTCGATAGTTGAACAAAGCTCCATCGCCTTTAAAATCCTGTTTTCGAGTCTCAAACACTCTTTTTTTGACACAAGGCCGTATATGAATTTTAACCGGTTCAATTCAAGCCCCGCTTCGTAAGAACTTTCAACAATGTCGTGGCGTGAAAGCCACCTGGTTTCGTAATTCAGCATATATTTCCAGCTCGGTTTAAGAAGCGCCTGTCTGTGTTCTTCCAGTGTCCTGTAAAAAATCTTATAGCCGTATTGCTCCGGATTTTCAAACACCATCGAACCCGGGTCGATAAACGGGGCAAGCGGCGATATGTATAAAGCGATCTTTTTTGACGCCGCGAATTTTGAAAGCAGGTATCCGCAGTATTTCACCGTGTCCCTGATTGATTCCCTTGTCTGCTCCGGCAGCCCCGTCATGAAAAAGATATCCAGCCTTTTTATGCCGAGCTTAATGGCCTCTTCGATCATCTCCTCGGCCTCCGCGTTCCCAAACGGCCTGCCGAATGCCCGCCGGATTCTCTCGTCATGCGATTGCAGTGAAAGCTGGATGTTAAAATTAGGCACCGCCCCCGCGATTTCCTTCAACTGCTCTTTATCGGGCGGGACGAAAAATTCGAATATAATCTGGTTTGAAATTCTCGCGTCTGAAAACTCTTTCAAAAGAGCGCGCGTGTATTCCTCGCCGTTCTGGAAAATATCCCCGACAAGAAAAATGGGGCCTTTTATAAACCGAGTAAGGGCTCTTATCTCCTTCCCGACTTCCGCGGCGGACTTGTAAACCGTTTCTTTCCGGTTGCAGTAATTTTTATAAAATTCCTTGGACCCGCCGCAAACCTTGCAGTTGCAGTTGCAGCCCCGGCATAAAACGATAACAGCGATGGGATAGGCCACCCAGTTAATAAATGGCAGGTATCCCGAAAAATCAAAATTCTTCAGCGCCTGCAGAAATATATGCTTATAATCTATATTTATTCCTTCCAGGCTTTTAGGGATATAATCAAACGGGTTAAAAACCGTGTTTTGTTTTTTATCGCGCCAGCAAAGGTTGGGAATATGTTCAAACCCGTCGCCGGTCTTCAATGAAATAATAAGCCTTTCCAAAAGCACTTCTGTTGAATCTCCCCTGATACAATAATCAATAAAGGGGTATTCCATCAATTCCTTATAGTAATATGTGGCTGATAACCCGCCAAAAACCACCTTTGAACCCGGGTGAAAGTTTTTTACAAGTTTGGCCACCTCAATACTGCCGTGCGCGTGCGGGAGCCAGTGCAGGTCAATTCCAAAAATACGGCTGTCGAGTTTCCGCAAAAATTTTTCAGCGTCAAACCCCGGGTTATGGAGCATCTTCAGCGCCAGGTTAACGATCCGGACCCTGAAACCCTTGTTTGTCAGATACCTTGAAATCGTCGTGAACCCTATCGGATACATCTCAAATATCGGGGTCGAAGGAACAACATCGCTTATGGGCCCGTACATAATCGGGTTCTTGCGAAAGTCATAAACGCTTGGCGCGTGCAGGAGAACAAGGTCATACTTGTAATTATCTTTCATTTTTGAAAACATTTTATCCCTCCACCTGATACGTTGACATCATCATCCCGCCGGGAAATAAACAAACAAAACATCCCAAACCATATGCACAAAAACCGCCGCCCATAACCCCGACTTTTTATAAACAAATCCCCAGATATAAGCCAGGGAGAAATCCACAAGCCCGGACACGGGGCCCAGTGTGACGGCCCTCGCACCGCTTATGGCCGACGCTAAAAAAACAGCGCTGTTATCTTTAAAATATAAATTAAGCGTGTTTTGAATATACACGCGGTAAAATATCTCAACTGCCAAAACAATAATAATTACGCCTGAAACAGATACTAAAATATTTATTTCATGCCAGGGCCGCACAAAATACTGCCACAGGCTAAGGTCAATAATCCCCTGCAGGTTTTTGTTCCTGCTGATTATAAAGCTTGAAAATTTCATGAGCTGGTAAAGAAAAATCATTGATATTACACCAAAAAATAAATATTTAGATTCTTTAACTTTTTGCTGTTCAATCTTTAAAAGAAATTCCCTTCCCAAAAAACCGCCGGTTATTAAAATCAAACAAAAATATGCAATATTGGCATAAGGCCTTACTCCCGGCACACGGTAAACCGCATAATATAAAATCACAACCGGAATATTTATTAAAAACAACGTTATTAAATCCTTCTTTTTCGTCATATTCTCTCTTTTTTGTTCTTATTCCCATGCCACATGCTCTTTGCCCCATGCTTTTAATAGTATCCTACCTCTTTCATTAATTTATCAACAACTTCCTTATACTCCTTATTCGCCTTTTTGAATTCTTCGGCCGCTTCATCCTGTTTTCCTTCATCCTGTTTTATTTCCGCTAACTTATGATGCACATACGCCTTATTCGGATTTATACCAATATTATGGGCACCGACACTCATAACTTTCTGTTTTTCCGGGCTGAGAAAGATTTCTACGGCCTTAGCAAAACTTTCCGCCGCTTTAACCCTGTCACTATTTTTCAAATGAGCTAATCCCAGTCCGTAATACGCGTCTGCTGACGAAGGCATATTCTGGATAACGATATTAAATTCCCTGACTGCTTCAGCCAGCCTGTTCCCGTCTTTGCACGCGATAGCATAATTATAATGCGCTATCATATTGCTGGAATCAAGGTCCAGAGCCTGAAGGAAAAAATTGGTCGCCTTATCCAAATCGTCTTTCTTGGAATAAAAAATACCCATTAAAATATTCGCGTCCGCGTATCCCGGATCTTCTTTAAGCGCGGTTTCAAGCTTAGGGAGGGCCTGGCTTATCAATCCCTTTTTATATAACTGCAGGGCCATATTGTAATAAAATCCCGCCTTGCCTTTTGGCTGATAACCCTCCGGCGCTTTTGTTATAACCTGTTCTATCCCAAGCGCCGTTTCAATTGCCCGGCGGACAATCTTCTCTCCCGACAGCGCCGGGAAACCCGGAATTAACGCGGAGACAAGACCCTCTTTGTCAATTATTATCAAACTGGGAATGGTCATTACCCCGAATTTATTATATATCTCGAGACCCTTATCGAGAAGGACCGGGTATGTGATCTTAGTATCAAGTGTTACTCCCAGCGCCTCAGTTATTTCATCATCCGGAATCGCTTCCTGGCCGCGGGGGCTGTATATCGAAAGTATTTCCAGTCCCTTCTCCGAATGATATTTGTCATATAGTTTCTGCAGGTATTCCAACTCCATTGCGGAACGAAGGTTGGGATTGGCCCAAAAAAGGACAGCTACCGCGGATTTTCCCTTAAAACTATCAATGCTGTATTCTTTACCCTGAATATCTTTAAGCTTAAAATTAGCAATCGGTTCATTTTCTTTCAGCCGTTTAAATGCCTGGCCGTTGGCCGGGATAAAAAAGATTATAAAAAGAAAAGTTAAGAAACTAATTGCTAAAGTAATTCTGCCGATTTTTGTTTTCATTTCAGCCACCTCCTTTTAAGTGTCAAGTTTCAAGTTTTATTATTCAAAATTTTATGTTAAAATACTTTTATGCGATTAGCCGTACCCACTAACTGGGACCATAAACTTATCGAAAACCTTTCCGGGCTGCCTGTTGAAAACTATTACGCAAAATTACAGGAAGATATCATCGGCGGCGGCAGGCCCGCTTCAAGCATTCCCCATGTGACACGCCAGAAAGTCAAAGACCACATCAAACTGATTCACGCGAACAAATCACTGTTCAATTATGTGATAAATGCCCCCTGCCTCGGGAACATCGAATATGCGCCTTTATACCGCAGACAAATTTTCAAACTCCTCGATTGGCTTACTTCAATAGAGGTTGATTCCGTGACTGTTTCCATTCCCCTTCTCCTTGAATGGGTCAAAAGGAATTTCCCGTCTTTAAAAGTAAGCGTTTCTGTTTTTTCCCACGTTGACACTATCAGCATGGCAAAAATGTATGAAAACCTCGGCGCGGATGAAATCACTATCACCCAGCAATTCAACCGCGATTTCAATTTTTTAAAGGGCCTCCGGAAAAACCTTAAAACCGATTTTCAGCTGATTGTAAATAACGCCTGTCTTTTCGGGTGTCCCTTCCGCCGGTATCATTCAAACCTGAACGCACATTCATCACAAACCGGCTCCAAAAAGCTGCCTATAGACTACCCGGTAATGAGATGCACGCTTCTTCGTTTCAAATACCCGGCTGAAGTAATCCGTTCTCCCTGGGTCCGGCCTGAGGACCTCGTCCATTATGAAAAAATCGGAATCGATAAATTTAAACTGTCAGGCCGAACTAATACAACTGAATGGATTACCAGGACCGCGAAATCATATGTCTCACGTAAAAGCCCGGAAAATTTCGCAGAGCTCCTGGCTTTCCCCAACGCCGCCGGTTCTATATTTCGAAAGTCTATCCCGGGCGCGCCGGATGTAAATCTTGTTATCGATAATGACGCCCTTTCCGGGTTCATTGAACATTTCCTCCAAAAAAGCTGTTCCGCCCTCCCCTGCGATAAATGCCTTTACTGCGACCGCACGGCACAAAAGGCGGTCAGGACTTCCAAAAAGCTTTCCAAAGAACTTATATCCAGTTATGAAAAAGTCCTATCCGCTTTTCTAAAAATCTAGCAATTAACCGTTACCGGAATAGTTTTATCTAACTGCATCCTGAATTTCCGGATTATATTTACAAAATTATTTAATTCACAATTCGTGGCCACTTTTACCCCTTTAATCCAATCTCTGGAAACCAGTTCTTCTATGACAAAATCGCTATACTCCTGGTTTTCATCAATAAAAATATCAACCCCCAGTCTCGGCGAAACCTTTAACTTTTCAAGGGCTTCCAATCCCAGCCAGGGAACGATAATCCTGTCCGCGCCCATGCTCAAGGCAAAATTAGCGTCAAGGTTTGATTTAATTCCGCAGACCACTGATGCTATTATTTCAAAATTCCTGCAAGGATTATTATCCGCCACCCATGTTATCAAACGGTAATCGCCTAAAACCAGGCCGTCTGCCTGGTAAGGAATAACATCTTTAATGGCCTGTAATATATTCGAATATTGATTATCGGCCAATTTCGCGTTAAATACCACGTATGCCTTTTTCTTGTATTTATGCGCGTATTCTATCGCTGAATGAACCTCATCCCTCGAAAAAAGGACCCCGCAGTAACTTATCGTCACCAGTCCCTGGACAGGTATATAAACAGCGTCTGTGCCGTTCTGCACTGCTGATTTAAGAAATTCCCAGTTTGGTGTTGGCACTATTAGTTCCATTTTTATTCTCCTATCAAACTGTTTCAGAAAACTCAAGCGCAACAGTTTTATTCATTTCCGAGGATTTATATGCCGCGGATATGCACATTGCGTTAACAATTGCTTCATCAATGCCGTCCGGTGAAAAATTATTTTTGCCCAACCGTCCAAAAAACTCGTTAAAAAGCCCGGCATACCAATCTGAATGATTTGAATTGCCGGAAAATCCTTCTCCCGCTTTTATATATTCTTTTTTGCCAAACGTATTTAAAATAATTTCATCTTCTTTTATTAAAATATCACCGTCGGTCCCAAAAATCCTGAAAATATTTTCTCTTTCCCTGCCCGCCCATGTTAACGCAAACTGCGACATGCCGTTTTCATGCTTGATACTTAACCACGCTGTGTCCTCGACAGTATATTGGAAATGATAAAGCCTTTCGGTCCGGGCGGTAATATATCTTGGTTCCCCCAATATCGAGGATACAAGATAAAAAAGATGCGAACCGTGATCAACAATAATACCTCCCCCGCTGTTTTCAATTTCACTGCGCCACATCGGGTTCCATGCATCGTTCCCCTTATTTGCCTCAGTACGATAGACAAAAAATTGCATAAGAAACGGCCGGCCAATCAATTTTTTATTGATGATTGAAACTGTCTTTTGCCATAACGGAGAATACCGGTACTGGTGCCCGGGTAAAAATACCAAATGGTTTTTTACGATTTTTTCCTTTATCTGGAAAAGGGCTTCCAGGTTAATATCAACCGGTTTTTCACAGATTATATTTATCTTCTTTTCCGCCCCCTGCATTATAATATCAAAATGGCTCATCGGAGGCGTACAAATATCTATAAAATCGAGTTTTTCTTTTGCGAGCATCTCCTTAATATCCGTATATGTCCTGCCCCCGGGCAATATCTTCCTGAATTTTTCGAGGTTTTTTTCCGCGAGGTCGCACCCAGCCACAATCACCGCGTGTCTCATAATATCAGGGTCAAGATACGCCTTCAAATGGCCGTTTAGACCGATATTTCCTAAACCAACAATCGCTCCGCGATACACTGCTCTTCCTCCTTTATCTCCGTGTTATCCAGAAAAATATTAATAAATTTTTTTGCCGTCAAGGAAGCCCTGTCAGGATATTTATTATGTTTGTTTAGTTCAACTGAAAGCCAGCCGTTATATTCAATCTTTTTTAAATAATCAAAAAATTGTTTAAAATCAATGTCTCCTTCACCGGGAATCAAATGCCGGTGCGGGAAATCATTGCGGAACACATCGTCCACATGTATCAGGTGCAAATAATCTTTTACCTTATCAATATAAGTGTGGACTTCCTCTCCGACACCAAAACAATGCCCGATATCAACCAGTACGCGGAATACATCTTTTCCAAGGCCGTCTATTGCCTTCAAAACCTGTTCAGGCCGTGAAAGCCATTTTTCAGGTTCTGCCTCCAGCGCGACGATAATATTTCTCCTGCGCGCCTCTTCCCCGATTATCTCCATGGCCCGGTAAAAATATTCTCCTTGTTTTTTATAGCTTAATTCGTGTTCCTGGTATAAACCGCCGGAAGCCGTGTGCACGGCTTTGACTCCAAAAAACTCCGCCATCCGGATACATCCTAAAAATTTTTCAATATTTTCTTTTCGTTTTTCCGCCTCCGGCGCGACAAAATCCAGGTGCGCGCTGATACCGTAAACCTCAAGGCCGAGTTTATAAACCATTCTTTTTATGTCCCGCAGCCGTGTTTCGGAATCATAAGGAGAAATATGGTCCCCTTTCGCCCAAAGTTCAACTCCCTGGTAACCCTGCCCGGCAACCGCGTTTAACGTATATTCGATTGGGAAATTCCGGTATGCGTTGAGAAAAAAACCCAGTTTCATTTCAATTCTCCTGTTTAATTTCAACTCCCCCTTCTCCCTCTCTTATAAATAAGGGGGACAAAAGGGGGGCGTTATTTTTCTTACCTGACAATCAAATCCGATAAAGTAATAAATAAAAACCCTCCTGAGGTCAAACTGTTTATCCAGAAAAAGGTTTTATTTGTCCTTAAAACCTCTGTTTTATATGTAGTAATATGCCCGAAAATTACTAAAACAGCCAAATTTAAAATCCCAAAATAATAAATATTCCCAAAATCATATTCCCCGCCCAGATATAAGAGAAGATAAACAGTAACGACATGAAGAAGAAAAGCAATGACCTGGCTCCATTTTTCGCCAAGGAGCGCGGGTATTGAATGGAGGCCGCGCGCCCGGTAAAACGCTACATCTTCCCTGTCATAAATAATATCAAAACCGCTCGTCCAGAAAAATACCGCAATGCCCATTATTACAGCCGGTGAGCCCCACGTCCCTTTTACGGCAATCCATCCTCCAACCGGCGCCCAGAACAATATTGAACCAAGCACAAAATGGTTCATCCATGTCCACCTTTTTGCGGACGAATAAACAAGAATAAGAACAACCGGAACCGGCGAAAGATACAGGCAAAGCGGGTTAAGCATCAACGCGCTTAAAACAAATAGGGCCAGGGAAAATACCGTAAAAATAATCACTTCTTTATTTCCAATAATTCCTTTAACAAGCGCCCGTTGTTCTGTCCTTGGGTTTTCCCTGTCAATGTCTTTATCCAAGAACCGGTTAACAGCCATACCCGCGTTTCTTGCAGAAAAAACCGCTAAAATAATCCAGAAAATTTTGTTTACCGGAGGTATAAACTGCCCATTTATTGTCCACTGGGCAAGCATCCCGCCTGTTAAAGCGAAAGGCAATGTAAAAATTACAAAAGGAAAAAGCGTAAGCTCCGAATACACGGCAATCTTCTCTTTTATTTTTCTTGCCATTGCCCCTTCAACCCTGGTCCTATTTTCAGAATCCATATTCCCTCCATCTTTTTTCAACAAGTTCAATAATTTCTTTTTTCCGGGAAATCTTTTCCGGCCAGGACCTTCCGTCTAATTCTTCGGGAAATTTCCGCGTGGCATCGATGCCAATCTTGGTCCCAAAGCCTTCTCTCAGGCTTGAAAAATCCAGTATGTCCGCCGGGCCCTGCGCGGTAACAATGTCCCGTCCCGGGTCGATATTATTTCCAAGGTTCCATAAAACGTCACTGATAGAACTTACATTAACATCATCATCCACGATAATTACAATTTTAGAAAACATCATCTGTCCCAGGCCCCAAACCGCGTGCATTATCTTATGTGCCTGCCACGGGTAACTCTTTTTTATACTAAAAATTACTATGTTATGAAAACCGCCCTCCAGGGGAAAATTCATATCGGTTATTTCAGGAATACTCAGTTTCACAAGGGGAAGAAATATCCTTTCCGTTGCTTTCCCTAAAAAATTATCCTCAACAGGAGGAATACCGGTGGATACTGTATGGTAAATTGCGTCTTTTCTATGGGTAACACAAGTCAGATGAAACACAGGGAAATAATCGGGAAGGGAATAATGCCCCGTATGGTCACCGAACGGTCCTTCCAGCCTCCTTTCCCCGGGTTCGATATACCCTTCTAACACTATTTCGCTATTAGCCGGGACCTCGAGATCAACTGTCCTGCATTTAACAAGTTCAACCGGAGACCCTCTTAGAAACCCCGCAAAAATAAATTCATCAATATCCTGGGGGAGGGGCGCCGCGGCAGCATAGGTAGTGGCCGTATCTGACCCTACTGCCACAGCCACCTCTAATCTCCTCCCAAGTTTTTCCGCTTTCTGATAATGTCTTGCGCCGTCTTTATGCGGGTGCCAGTGCATCCCGCAGGTCTGCCCGTCAAAAACCTGCATGCGATACATGCCCGCATTTCTTATACCGGTTTCAGGGTCTCTTGTAATAACAAGCGGCAATGTAATATATCTCCCGCCGTCTTTCGGATAATATTTCAGGATTGGAAATTCATCAAGAGAGAATGAATCTTTTTTTACTATTTCCTGGCAGACACCGTCACTCACATTTTTGGGACGGAATGACCTGAACATTTTATAAAATTTTGGAATTGAACGGACTTTTCCAAAAAAAGAATCAGGTATTTTTGGTCTTACAATTTCTTCTATCTTTTTTCTGATCTCATCCAGGTCCGTAACTCCAAGCGCATAAGCCATCTTTTCCATACTGCCAAACGCGTTAATCAAGACAGGATATTTACTGCCTGATACATTTTCAAAAAGAAGGACAGGGCCGTTTGAACGCGTCATACGATTTGAAATTTCAACTACCTCCATCTCACTGCTGACTTGCGCTTTCACCCTTACAAGCTTGTTCTTTTCTTCTAAAAATTTTATATAATCCCTGAGGTCTTTATAAAACATTTTTTTTCTCCATTAATAATATGATGCAATTTTTATGCCAAAAATAAATAATTTTTGTTTTTGCCGGCTAATTTATTGATAAATAAACAAATATATTTAAAGATGAAATGGTTTATTTAATTAAATATAATTTAATTTTGTCATAATGACAGAATTCATAAATAATTGAAATTATATTTGTCATTCTGACATCAAATATGTTTATAAGTTATTTTTAAAATATATCGGCTAATATTCTGGTATTAATATATATATTAGACAAGATGGCATAAATTACACGCAAAACCCGGCCGCAGTCTCTTGGTTTTTGACGCCTTCTCCCCTTCAAAATGCGGGTCATGGCAGGTTGTACATGTAATTTCTCCGTTCAAATCGAGCGGGAATC